>JBNJGH010000065.1:0-19462 GCA_051747585.1 Candidatus Rifleibacteriota bacterium | reverse complement strand
GGCAAATGGATATCACCCATGCACCCTGAAATAATAAAAGACAAACCCGGCAAATGTGATGTATGCGGCATGGATCTGGTTCCGGTTCAAAGCATGGGAATAAATACCGACCTGCCAGAAAGCTATCCGTTAATTGTGCCGGAATCTGCGGTTTTATGGACAGGCCCACGCTCCCTGGTCTACAAAAAAGTTAAAGACAAAGACAAGCTTTATCAGGCGGCCGAAGTAATAACGGGCTCGAAGGTCGACGGAGGCTATATAATAAGATCAGGTTTGAGTTCAGATGACGAAGTCGTCGTGAACGGCGCTTTCAAGCTCGACGCCGAACAACAGATCAATGCCCGGACAAGCATGATGAGTCCTGAACGCGACCTGTCTCATCCCACTGCGGCAAAGAAAACTTTAAAATCTTTAAGTCCTGAAGAATTGAGAGTAGTTGAAAGACAAATCCGACTCAGCCTTGCCATTTCAGAGAAGCTTGCAGCAGATGATCTCGAACAGGCTAAGAAATCAGCCCAAAAAGCCCATGATCATTTAATGAAATTAGATAAACTGCAAATTAAAAAACTCAATAATAAAAGCAAAAGACTCATGCCCGTTCTAATGAAACTGGCCACCAGCAACAGCATCAAAACTGCGCGCGAACATCTTTTCACCCTGACTCCCATATTAAAAGAATTTATTGCTCTGGTAGAAAATCAAATTAATTTTGCTATTTATGAAGAACACTGTCCCATGGCCTTTGACAACAAAGGAGCAAACTGGCTTCAGGCAGAATCTGAACTGGCCAATCCATATTATGGGGCCATGATGCTTAGATGCGGCGAGACCAGAAAGATCTGGGGTAAGGACGAATGAACCGGCTGATTGGCTTTTTTCTCGAGAAACGTATAGTAGCCGCAATTATTCTGGTGGTAATGCTGATTTATGGATTTGCCGTTATTCCATTTGATCTGGGAAGCCTGATGCCGAAAGATCCGGTAGCTGTAGACGCTATACCGGATATTGGCGAAAACCAGCAAATAGTTTTTGTATCCTGGCCGGGACGCTCTCCGAGAGATGTCGACGATCAAATCACTTATCCGCTTACTGCCGGGCTAATGGGTATTCCAGGAGTAAAAACCATCAGATCCAGCTCTATGTTTGGTTTTGCGTCGATCTATATTATTTTCAATGAAGACATAGATTTTTACTGGTCAAGATCACGCATTCTCGAAAAACTTGCTTCTATCAGGGACAGTTTGCCCGATGGTGCTAACCCGATATTGGGGCCTGACGCTACGGCTTTAGGCCAGGTTTTCTGGTATACCCTTGAGGCAGAAGGTTTTGACAACTACGAACTTCGTTCTATCCAGGACTGGACAGTCAAATACGCCCTCCAATCAGTACCGGGCGTATCTGAAGTCGGCTCAATCGGCGGTAAGGTTCGCGAATACCATATAGACATAGATCCAGAGACGATAAGAACTTACAATATAACTATTCCTGATCTGGTTAAAACCATAAAATCAAGTAATCTCGATGTCGGAGCAGGAACGATAGAGATTAACAGGGTTGAGTATGCAATTCGCGGAATCGGCTTCGTAAAATCAATTGAAGACTTGAAAAATTCGGTAATTAAATCTGTCGATGGTGTCGGCATAACAATTGGAGAAGTTGCAAAGGTTTACAGTGGGCCGGCAGAACGCAGAGGAGCTCTCGACAAAGAAGGGGCAGAAGTTGCCGGCGGCGTAGTGGTTACCAGGTATGGCGCAAACCCGATGGAAGTAATCGACCGGGTTAAGAAAAAAATTGCCGAAATAGCTCCCGGACTACCTGCAAAGACGCTTGCTGACGGCAGCACCAGCCGGGTAAAAATAGTGCCTTTCTATGACCGCACCAAACTTATAAACGAAACTTTGCAAACTTTAAGCGATGCACTTTCGCAACAGATTTCGATCACTGTACTGGTAGTAATTGTCATGTTGCTTCACCTTACTACAAGCATGCTGATTTCCGGACTACTACCCATTGCAGTTTTAATGACTTTTGTTGCCATGAAAGTTTTCGATATTGGAGCCAATCTCATGTCTCTGGCGGGTATAGCCATTGCAATCGGCACCATGGTCGACATGGGAATTGTGCTATGCGAAAACATAGTAAGTCATCTGGAAAATGATAAAGACAAAGATATTCCAATTAACAAATCAATCTACAATGCTGCTTGCGAAGTAGGTTCTGCGGTATTGACTGCGGTTGCAACCACAGTGGTAAGCTTTCTGCCGGTTTTTGCCATGACCGGTGCCGAAGGTAAAATGTTTACTCCGCTGGCCTGGACCAAGACTTTCGCCCTCATTTCTTCACTATTTATTGCACTGATTCTGATTCCGGTTGCCTCTACCATAGTTTTTAAAAGACGTAGCAAGGGTAAAGATATAAGATTTATAACCCTGGCCCTGGCCGGTATAATTCTGCTGTTTTTTTTGCCCCTAACAGGTGTCGTATTAATCATTGCCGGCCTGATCGGACTTTACTGGCACAAAATACCGGACCAGATAAGAAAAAAAGCGACAACTGCAGGGCCAATTGCAGGCGCAGTAATTGCTGCGCTTTTCCTGACATGGCTCTGGATGCCGGTAGGTTATGGTCGCGGTTATATTTTCAACCTGCTTACAGTGGTTTTGACAACAGGGTTGATTCTCGCTTTTTTCAAAGCTTTTCTTAACTATTATGCAGTAATTCTAGCCTGGTTTCTCGATCATAAAAAAACATTTATCCTCTTGCCCTTAGCTGTGTTGCTGCTGGCTCTGAACATCTGGTTCGGTTTTGCCACTGTCAATTCATGGGGTCCTTATATTTTAAAAACAACAGGCGTTTCAGAAAAGGTTCTAACCGGCTCCGGCCCATGGAAATTTGCCACCCGCCTTTTCCCCGGCCTGGGAAAAGAATTCATGCCACCACTCGACGAAGGCAGCTTTCTTCTTATGCCGACCACAATGCCACATGCCAGCCTGGCAGAGTGTCGCGATATTCTGCAGAAACAGGATATGGCGATTCGTTCTATACCTGAGGTTGAATCTGTTGTAGGTAAAATCGGAAGGGTTGATTCACCGCTTGACCCGGCGCCAATATCGATGATTGAAACCATAATCACCTATGTTCCTGAATATGGTGAGGCAGACCCGGAAACCGGGATAAAAAAGCGCTTATGGCGAGATCATATCAAAAGCCCCGATGACATCTGGCAGGAAATAATTGATGCCAGCTCGCTACCTGGAACAACATCTGCCCCGAAGCTACAACCAATTTCAGCCCGACTGGTCATGTTACAAACCGGCATCAGAGCTCCGATGGGAGTGCAGGTATCTGGCCCCGATACGGAGACAGTAGAAAAACTGGGATTTACTCTCGAGAAAGAGCTGAAAAATGTCGAAGGGATCGATGCCAACACGGTCACTGCCGACCGCATTGTCGGCAAACCCTATCTCGAAATTGAAATAGATAGAGAAGCTGCAGCCCGTTACGGCATAAAGGTAACTGACCTGCAGAACATAATTGAAGTTGCTCTGGGTGGCAAAACTCTTACTAAAACTGTCGAGGGCAGAGAACGCTACGGAATAAGGCTTAGATTTGCCAGAGAGTTGCGTGACAGCCCCGAAAAAATTAAAAACATTCCTGTTTCGACTCCCGATAAAAAATTCATTCCTCTGGGCAACCTGGCTAAGGTTACTTTTAAGCGGGGTCCTCAGGCCCTGAAAAGCGAGAACTCTTTTCCGGTTGGCTATGTGATTTTTGACAAACATGCCAATTTTGCAGAAACAGATGTGGTCGAAAACGCAAAGGCTTATCTGCTGAATCGAATAAATAACGACCAACTGAAACTACCTTCTAATACCAGTTACAAGTTTATTGGCAACTATCAGAATCAGGTAAGGTCTGAGAAAAAGTTAATGGTATTGCTGCCATTAAGCCTTTTAATAATATTCGTCATTCTTTACCTGCAATTCGGTTCGGTTTCCATTACTTTTTTGGTCTTTGCCGGAATTGCGATTGCCTGGTCCGGCGGCTTTCTCATGATCTGGCTCTATGCTCAGGGATGGTTTATGAATTTTTCAATTTTCGGAGTGCATATAAGGGAACTGATGAACATGCACTCGATGAATCTTTCTATTGCAGTATGGGTTGGCTTTATTGCTCTCTTCGGCATTGCCAGTGACGATGGCGTGGTAATGGCAACCTACCTCGAAGAAAGTTTTCAGAACAACAAAACCACAAATTCACAACAAATTCGTCAAGTAGTAATGGAAGCCGGCCTGAAGCGCATAAGACCATGCCTTATGACAACTGCCACTACAATACTGGCATTGCTGCCGGTTTTAACCTCAAGCGGACGCGGAGCCGATGTGATGATTCCTATGGCAGTGCCTACCTTTGGCGGCATGTGTATTGAGCTGCTCACCCTTTTTGTTGTTCCGGTCGGCTACTGCTGGTTTAGAGAGATTCAATTAAAAATTAAAGTTCAAGAAAAAAATTAACCCAGGTAATTCCTTCGCGGCCGGCTCCGTCAGGCTGTTCAGGGCCGGCTTTCCCTTTGAAGCCGGCGGCTTTGAAAATTTCAAGCCAACGCTCGGATGGCAGAACGTTAAAAACTCTACCGTGCCGATCTACTCCGTCGACGCTGACATCTGGTCTTCGAGCAGGCACCGACACAAGCCCACGGCCTTCGGGGTTAAGTATTCTTACAATTTCAGCCAGTATCTTGTTTAAATCACTTATCGAAAAGTGCATAAAACAGGCAATCGAATAAAAGCCGTCAAATTCCTGGTCGGCAAAGGGCAATTCAGCCGGCAAAACCAGTTGGCTTAGCTTGCCATCGAGTTCAGGATGATGTTCAAGTGCTTTTTTAATAAGCTCTGAGCTGCCGTCAATTCCACGAACTTGATAACCCAACAATGAAAGATGAGCAGCATCTCGCCCTGAGCCACAACCGATTTCAAGCAACCTGGAACCTGAAGCAAAATGATTGCTGCAATCCAGATACAAATGATCAAGCTGAGCAGTTTCGTAGCGACTGCTCAGCTCTGATGCGTTTTCTTCGTAATATTTAAGCGTTGAATTCACTTTGAAAACCAACTATTACATCTGATTTTCTTCTGCGGTATTCGTCATCGCCGCCAAAAGCCAGCTCATAAACATCTATAGCAATCTGAAGCTCTTCGTTTGTAGGCACAACAATAACAGTTACCGGCGAAAAAGGCTTTGAAACGATTCCCTGGCTTGAACCCTTTTCTTTATTGAGCTGATAATCCATAAAGATACCGAGATTTTCGAGACGGCGACAAATACGCTCGCGCATTCTCCAGCCATTCTGCCCGATACCACCGGTAAATACCAGCATATCTAATTTAACCAGATTGGCTGAATACGCGCCAATATATTTTCTTACCCGATAAGCATAGCTGTTTAACGCTTCTTTAGCCAGCTGATTGCCTTTTTCCGCTTCGTTTTCAAGATCACGCAGATCGTTGGAAATACCGGAAAGACCAAGAAGTCCGCTTTGCTTGTTTAAAATGTTGGTAAGCTCTTTGGCAGAATAACCGCGGTCTATAAGATAGGTAACAATTGCCGGATCGAGATCTCCGGATCTGGTTCCCATAATAAGGCCTTCGAGTGGGGTGAAACCCATGGAAGTGTCTATAGATTTGCCGTGGGCAATTGCAGTTATAGAGGCTCCATTCCCAAGGTGACAGGAAATAAGATTGGTATTTCGCGGGTGACGATGACATTTATTCATCGCAAGAGCTGAAACATAGCGATGAGAAGTACCATGAAAACCATAGCGACGAATCTTGAAATCCTGATAAAACTTTCGTGGAAGCGCATAAAGATAGGCCTGAGGAGGCATGGTCTGATGAAAGGCGGTATCAAAAACCGCTACTTGAGGCACATCCTGAAAGATTTCACGGGAAGCTCTTATGCCGGTAAGATTGGGCGGATTATGCAATGGAGCAAGCTCGCTGAATTCTTCAATTGCCGCAACAACATCTTCATCTATGGTTACAGATGAAGCGTATTTATCGCCACCATGCACCACTCGGTGACCTATACCGGCTATTTCCTCCATTGAATTAACAATGCCATCTCCGTTATTAGTCAAAGCCTTTATTACAAGTTCCATTGCCTGGTGATGGTCACTGATTTTCTGCTCAATTACCAGCCTTCTTTCTCCGGCTGACTGCTTGAGTTTACCGACTTCTTCGCCGATTCTTTCGACCAGGCCTTTGCCGAGGCTTCTTCGATGTGGCATTTGTATAACTTCATACTTAATCGATGAACTGCCACAATTTAAAACCAGAATTTTTTTATTTTCACCGTCTTCAGAACCGACCATAAATTGAACTCCCTTCATTCCTTTTCCTCTTCAATAAAACGCAAATGCTGCAACGTGTCAAGCTTTTTATTTGAATGCTGCGAAGCAGCAGAAAAATATTCGACAACGACAACGATTACGATTACGAGGGCGATTAAAGTTTTATGCTGCTTCGTGTGAGGCAGACGATGTACTTTGAGTAACATTCTGCTATAATCTTTAAGATAAAACTAAAAATGAAGGAAAAAACAAAATGGCTCATCGAATAAACGATTTAAACAAGAAAGAAAACGAAGCGTTAAGCAATTTTGTCGAGCAGGGAAGAGAAATACTTGAAGGATATGGTTTAAGTAAAAATCAATATAGTGCGAAGGACCTGGATAACATTTTCGAGCGTTGGGCACAAAATCATGAAGGTGAAAAATTCAACAAAAATCAGATTGCCGAAGGCCTTGGCGCGCTGTTTGGCGAGCTTTTAACCATTGATTTTGGCTTCGGCTGGAGAATGGTGGAAGACGAACATGGCATAGAACCCGCAATGGTAGACGAAAAAAGCGGAAGCATTGTTTTTCCGATTAATTCAGTCTGGAAAAGAGTTGAACCCGGGGTAATAAAACAACCGTTTTTTGCCGCCATGTTTGATGCGATCAAGAATCATATAGAAAATCAGAAAGGAAGATAAAAATGGCTCAGAAAAAAAACAGTAAAAGAGCTTGTTCATACGAAGATTTAAAAAAATTTATTGTTTCGGGAGATGCTCAAATTTCTCCTGACGGTTCAAAAATTATTTTCGTCAGAACCACAATTGGCGATAAAAACAAGCGCTTGAGCTCAATATGGCTTAGCAACCTTGAAAGCGGTGAAACAAAAGAATTTACCAACGGTGAAAATGATTGTCACCCGCGCTGGTCGCCGGATGGTAGAAAAATTGCTTTTTTAAGAACAGGAAGCGACAAAAAGACTGCTATTTATATGATAGAGATTGACGGAGGCGAAGCAAAAGCTGTTTCGGCATTACCGGAGGGTCAAATTGGCGGTTTTAAGTGGTCGCCCGATGGCCGCCATTTAGCTTTTAAATTCCGCGAAACTGCAGAAAATCAAAGGCAAAAAGCGCAAAAAGAACGGGAAGAAAAAGGCCTGAGCACTCCGCCGATAGAAATTGATCAACTCTGGTATCGCATGGATGGAGACGGTTATTTCAACAAACAAAGATTTCATCTTTTTCTTTTAGATCCAGAAAGCAAAAAGCATAGAGTTTTATTTGATAAAGCTCCTGATGGAGCCGGTGCATACTGCTGGTCACCAGACGGTAAAAAAATTGCTTTTACCGCCAACATGGAGAAGGAACCCATGCTGAGCCCTTACAAAGAAAGGCTTTACAGCGTAAGCATTGCAAACGGCAAACACAAACTTTTACCAAAGCAAAAAGACGGCAGCCTGGGCAATATTGGCTGGTCACCGGATGGTAAATACCTGGCTTTTTCCGGCAGACTCGGAAAAGCTCCGGCCTGGGCATCTAAAAATGAACTTTTGTATCTTTTTGATTTGAAAAAATCTACCTATAAATGTTTGAGTGATAAAGAAGACTACTGCCTGGGCGCGACTGTTATCGGTGATATCAGCGAAGCCGTGTTTGGTGCCAATTTCACCTGGAGCCCTGATTCAAAATATATTTACTGCAACTTCGGCTGGCATGGCGACCGGCATATTTCGCGAATATCGGTCAAAGGCGGAAAATTCAATTTTCTCACTTCTGACGAAGGCACTCACGGCCTCAGCAACATAAGCGATGACGGCAAAAAATTTGCCATAATAAGCGGTAATCACGCTGATCCCGGGGAAGTATATCTTGGCCAACTGAAAGGCAACAAAATTGCACGGAAACAGCTTACCAATTTCAACAAAGATCTTTTAAGCGAAATTAACTTGTCACAACCAGAGACCAGCTGGATAAAAAGCCCGGATGGCAACAAAATTCAGGTGTGGGAAATGAAACCGCTTAATTTTCGCAAGAACAAGAAGTATCCGGCGATTTTGCAAATTCATGGCGGGCCCCACGCTCTATACGGCAACAGTTTCTTTCATGAATTTCAGGTGCTGGCCGCCAACGGCTTTGTCGTTTATTTCAGTAATCCGCGGGGCAGCAAGGGTTATGGTGAAAAACATTGTGACGCCATTGCAGGAAACTGGGGAGACAAGGACTGGATTGACGTTCAGGCCGTTCACAAGCATATAAAAAAGCAAAAACATGTCAATCCCAAAAAAATTGGGGTAATGGGTGGCAGCTATGGCGGTTATATGACCAACTGGGCCATAGGTCACACAAATGAATTCGCCGCCGCAATTACCGACCGCTGTGTTTCCAATATGCTGAGCATGATGGGAACCAGTGACTTTGTTACCATGCCCGACAGCTACTGGCCGGGCAACTGGTGGGATAAAATCGACGATTTCTGGCGCCAGTCACCCATAAGATACATGGGGAAAGCAGATACTCCGACTCTCATCATTCACAGCGAAGGTGATTTGCGCTGTAATATTGAACAAGGCGAGCAGGTTTTTACTCTGCTTAAAGTCAGAAAAGTTCCAACCAGATTCGTAAGATACCCGCGTAACACCAGCCACGGCATGAGTCGCAAAGGCCCGGCCGATCTAAGAATTCACCGCTTAACCGAAATTGTTAACTGGATGAATAAATGGCTTAAATAAAAAAAAGCCCCCAAAAACGGGGGCTTTTTTTAATATTTTCAGTGTTTGAGTCGATCGATTACGTGCTCAGGGGTAAGAGTTTTACCACCCAGATAGCGGGCAAAAAATGCTTCGAGATATTTATAAAATTCGATCTGGTTTTCTTCGTTCATAAAACCATGACCTTCATTTTCTTTAAGCAAATAATAAACCGGAATGTTTTTGGCTTTCATTGCTTCGACTATCTGCTCTGATTCCTGCTTTTTAACCCTGGGATCATTAGCACCCTGAACCACCATAAGCGGCTTTTTAATTTTATCGACAAAATACAAAGGAGAAATATTTTTTAGAAATTCTTTGTCTTTTACCGGATGCCCGACTCTTCGATACAGGTCACGCTTCAAAGGTTCCCAATACGGAGGAATGGAGTTGAGAAGAGTCAGCAGACTTGATGGACCGACATTACTGACACCGCAGCAATATAGATCGGGTGTAAAGGTCATGCCCGCCAGAGTGGCGTATCCGCCATAAGAAGCACCATAAACAGCAACTTTGTCTTCATCGATAAAGCCCTGGTCAACCAGCCATTTGGCTCCATCGGTTAAATCATGCTGCATATAGCCTCGACCCCATTGTTTTATACCAAGATCCTGAAAGTTTTTACCATAACCGGTAGAACCACGATAGTTTATTTGCAGTACGGCATAGCCACGATTGGCAAGATACTGCACTTCCGGGTTGAAACCCCACATATCACGCACAGCGGGGCCGCCATGAGGATTAACAACCGCTCCGACAGGTTTTTCATAACCCCGGGGCATGGTTAAATAAGCATTTAACCAGGTTTTGCCGTCCCGGCTCAGATATTTTACCGGCTTCATCGGGCTCATGAGCTTTTTATTGATCCATGGTCTGGTTTCGACCAGCTTTTCAAGCTTATCGGTCTTTTTATCATAAAGATAATATTGTCCGGGATTTTTATCGGAAAATACGGCAAACAACAATTTAGACTGCTTTCGGTCTGAATCACTAAATGAGACAATTTGTCCCGGGAACTCAGCTTTAACCTGACTCAAGATTTCACCAAGCACAGGATCGATTATATGATGGTGCAACTTATCGGTAACATAACCGAAACCCTGAATTTTTTTTAATTCTTTTGAAGCTATAATGCCGCCAACATCTACATCAGGATGGGAAAACAAGGTCTCAACTTCATTCCCGCCAGGACCGAGCTTTACATAAGCAAGTTTATCTCTGTTAACATTGGTTCTGATAATTACATGTTCGTTATCAAAATCGAACATAACAGGTGAAGCTTTGTCGCCCTCTGGGGCCAGATAGAAAGGCTGAAATTCTGCTTTTTCATCTGGTCTTAACATAATAAGATCACGATTATTCAGCTTTGAAAATGCTCCGCGCAGCCTGCCCTCATGATCTGTCATCCAGCCCACAATTGTACCGTCGTTCTCGGCAACGAGTTCTAATTCTCCATCTTCCAGGGTTAAACGATAGACATCCATAACTCTTTTGTCACGTTTGTTCATGGCAATAAGAACATGTTCGACATCGTCTTCCAGATCGTCGACAACATAGGTTCTAACCCCGTCAAAAGGAGTGTAACATTGCTCTTTGCCGGTTTTTATATTTACCCCGTAAAGTCGAAAGTTCTCATCACCGCCTTTATCTATGGCAAAGCCGATGTTTTCTTCATCCAGAAAATAATACCCGGCTATATCTCTAACAGTTTCAGAGGTAAGCCTTTTTTCTTTTCCGGTATCGAGATCTTTAACAAAAACATTCATTCGCTTTTTCCAGGGTTCGAGCCAGGCTAAATAATTACCTTCGCGCGAAATCTGAAAAGCTGCCTTTTCGGGCTTCTTGAACATTGTTTCAGCAGAAATAAGCTCATTTTCTGCAAAAACAGTTGCAGGCATGCTCAGAGCAAAGCTTAAAATGGCAAGTAAGAGAAAAATTCTATTTTTCATTCAGGTCATCCTCCGTATAAATTTTCAAATAAAATATAACACAGTTAATGTAAAGAAATATTAAGACACTGTTTTTACTAATAATAAACCCTTATAATATTTGCGATTAATCTTCCAATTAAATTAACAAATTATAATTTTCCGATAAAAAAGGGGAAAAGATGAAAAAGCTTTTTATTACATTGATTGCAGGTGTTGCACTCGCATTTTTAATAAACCATTTATTTCTCAAACCACAAGAAGCAAAAAAGGCAGGAAGAAAAAGAGGCCGGGGTCAGCAAAATATTTCGGTTGCAGTCGAAACTCAGCCGATCAAGAAAACCAGACTTCTTGATGAAGGAGTTTTTACCGGCTCGCTTTATGCTCAATCTGAGTTTGATCTTGCCCCTAAGATTTCGGGCAGAATAAAAAAGTTATATCTCGACATCGGAGATTTAATAAAAAATGGCGAAATAATTGCCGAACTCGACAACGAAGAACTTCTTCTCGAAGTAAGACAGGCAGAAGCAGAGCTTGAAATTGCCCGAGCGAATTACAACGAATCTAAAGGGCTGCTTGAAATTGCAAAAAAAGAGCTCGAACGAACCAAAACCATGCACAAGCAGAAGGTTTCTTCTGATGTTGAACTTGAAAAAGCGCAATCTGAATATAAAACACGACTGGCAAGACTCAAAGTAAGCGAATCGCAATTGAGTAACCGCCAGGCGGCTCTTGAAAGGGCAGAAGTCAGACTTTCTTACGCAAAAGTTGACGCATCATGGACAGGCGGCTCAAATGAAAGATTCGTTGCTGAAAAATATCTAGATGAGGGATCAATGGCCGGACCCGGCTCTCCTCTTATTTCGGTAATAGATATAGCGACCCTTACAGCAATAATCGACGTAGTAGAGAAAGATTACTTCAAAATAAAAAAAGGCCAGCTTGCAAAAATAAGGTCAGATGCTATCGAAGATAAAACTTTTGAAGCAAAGGTGGTAAGAATACCTCCGTTACTAGATAACAGGTCAAGACTGGCTAAGGTAGAGCTGGAACTGAAAAACTCGGGCTTTACCTTAAAACCCGGAATGTTCGTTACCGCAACTATTGTTTTTGCTGCACATGATTCAGCGACTATCGTTCCGAACCATTCTCTGGTCAGAAGAAATGACAAAGAAGGAATATTTGTGGTTAACGAAGCAAGCTCGACGGTCAGATTCATAGCTGTTGAAAAAGGCTTTGCCAACGACAGCTGCACCGAAATAATTTCTCCGGAAGTTTCAGGCCAGGTTGTAACCCTTGGGTATCATCTGCTCGAAGATGGAGCTTCGATACGAATTTCGAACTTAAAAAGCGGCAAGTCTGGAGCTGAGCTATGATACTTTCACAGTTATCTGTTAAACGCCCGATCGGCATAACAATGATAATGTGTATCGTCACTATCTTTGGCATAGTTTCACTTTATCACCTGCCAATAGATCTCATGCCGGACATAACCTACCCGCGAATTACAATTTCTGCATCCTATGGCAATGCCAGCCCGGTAGAAATAGAGACACTTGTTACCCGGCCGATAGAACAGGCCATAGCAGCGGTGCCCGGTGTAGAAGAAATAACCTCGGATTCAAGCGAAGGCAGCAGCAGAGTAAGGGTCGCCTTTGCATGGGGCACCGATCTTGATGCAGTTTCAAATGACATTCGCGATAGACTCGATAGAATAATTGGCAGACTACCCGACGACATGGATCGCCCAAGATTACGAAAATTTGATGCAGCTGCTTTTCCGATTGTAATATTCGGAGCTGCGGGTGACCTCGATCCGGTTCAACTGCTTGAAATAATCGAGAACCAGGTTAAATACAGAATAGAACGCATACCCGGGGTTGCTTCTCTTGACGTTCGTGGCGGAAACCAGCGCGAAATTCATGTCGACCTTAACATGACCAAACTTAAAGCCCTGGGAATTTCGCCCGGGCAAATTATTTCGAATCTCAGAGCAGAAAACATTAACCTGCCCGCCGGAACAATTGAATCGGGCAACTATGAATTCAGACTTAGAACACCCGGCGAGTTCAGCAATATCGAAGAAATAAAAGAAGTTGTTATAGGCGAAAAAGACGACAAACAGATTCGCCTGGAAAACGTTGCCAATGTAATAGACAGCTGGGAAGACGACAAAAGCATAATCAGAATTGATGGCAAGCCCGCCGTCAGAGTAATGGTTAACAAGCAGTCAGGCAGCAACACTGTCGCCGTAGCAAATGCTGTAAAAAAAGAAATAGAAAAAATAAACAAAGAAATTCCACAACTGCGGCTGACCCCGATAATTGACACCTCGATTTATATCGAACGAGCCATTGATAATGTCAGTGCAGCGGCTTTTTATGGCGGTTTGCTTGCAATCATAATTCTGCAATTCTTTCTGGCAAATATTACCAGCACTCTGATTATAGCGATTGCCATTCCATTTTCGATTATTGCTACTTTTGCGCTCATGTATTATTTTGATTTTACCCTCAACATCATGTCTCTGGGGGGCGTGGCGCTTGGCATCGGCATGCTGGTCGACAACTCCATTGTCGTTCTTGAAAATATTTTCCGTTACCGCGAAAAAAAACTCGATAAAAAAGCTGCAGCAGTGAGGGGCAGCAGCGAGGTTGCCATGCCGGTTCTGGCCAGCACCCTTACAACTGTAGTCATCTTTTTGCCCCTTCTTTTTATTGAAGGAATGACTGGAATAATGTTTAAACAGCTGGCGTTTATTGTTGCTTTTGCCCTTTTCTGCTCACTTGTAGTTTCGTTAACTATGGTACCAATGCTTTCATCGCAGCTGCTAGCTTTTAATTCGAAACAAAAAACAAGCATTTTTAAAAGAGTTTCAGAAAAAATATTATCTGGAATTTTCGCTGCGCATTCTTATTTGCTTAATCTGGTGTTAAATAACAAAGCAAAAACGACCTTTATTATAGCTTTCCTTTTAACAATGAGCATTTTCCTGATCAAAAGCGTAGGCACAGAATTTATGCCTGCGGCAGATGAAGGCGAAGTACGAGTAACAATTGAGCTTGAAGAAGGCACAAAAATAGGCATAAGCCGCAGAATATTTCTTGAAGCTGAACGAATTATCGCCCGGTCTGTTCCCGAAAGAACCATTTTATTTGTAAATGTAGGCGGAGGCTGGGGTTCACATGGAACCAGCTCGGGAAGAATCAGAATTCCTTTAGTGCCAATGAATGAAAGAGATCGATCTACAACAGAAGTTGCCGCCGACCTGCGTGAAAAGTTAAAGGTGCTGCCCGGTGTAAAAGTTCGGGTTAGAGAAGGTCAGGGCTTGTTTATTCTCCGCATGGGCCGAGGCAGCGGAGAGCGTCTTCAAATGCAGATAAGAGGTCATGATCTCGCTACTTCGTCAAGAATTGGTGCTCAGGTTAAAGAAGTTCTCGAAACAATCGAAGGAGTTACCGATGTAGATGTAAGTCGAACCGAGGGTATTCCCGAAAGAATTATCGCAATCAATCGAGCCCGGGCCGCAGATTTAAATTTAAGTGTCAATAAAATCGCCGGGTTTATGGAAACAGTTCTATCTGGTTCTACTGCCGGCTATCTGCGCGAAAAGGGTGACGAATATCGTATACTGGTTCAGGCTGAGAATGCAGAATACAGCACCCTCGAAGAAATTCTGAACATGCACATTTCAAATTCAAAAGGTCAGCCGGTGATGCTTAAAAATGTTGCCAAAATAATCGAATCAGCCGGCCCGATCGAAATTGAAAGGGTAGATCAAGAGCGCACCATCGATGTCAGAGCCAACATAGAAGGCCGGGCACTGGGCTTTATTGTAGAAGAAGCGCAGGAAAAACTCAAAACGATTCCAATGCCTTCAAACTTCAGCATTATTATGTCTGGCGATTATGAAGAGCAACAGAAATCTTTCAAAGAGCTTGGCTTGAGCTTTATTCTGGCTTTGGTGCTGGTTTACATGGTAATGGCAGTTCAATATGAATCTCTATACGACCCGATTATTGTAATGGTGACGGTTCCATTGTCGATTATCGGCGTTATTCCAGCACTTTATCTGACCGGAACTACTCTTAACGTTCAGTCTTTTATTGGCTGCATTATGCTGGGCGGAATCGTGGTAAACAACTCAATTTTGCTGGTCGACCACATCAATCTTCTGCGCGAAACCTCTGGCCTGGCCTTATACAATGCGGTTAAGCAGGCTTCTCGAGATCGCTGCCGACCGATTCTTATGACCGCCTCTACTACAATTCTCGGACTTTTGCCTCTGGCAATCGGGCTCGGCGAAGGCGGAGAGATGCAGGCACCTATGGCCAGGGCAGTTATCGGAGGACTTATCTGCTCAACCTTCATTTCTTTGACAATTATTCCAATGGTATACATTGAATTCGAAAAAATCTTTGGAAAGCACGCCAAAGAACAGAAATTGACCGGAGAAACCAGATGATCAAGCTATCTACAGTTGTTACAACAATATCACTTTTGTTGGTAAGTTCTATTTGTATTGCTGCTTCAGACTCGATAACAAACACCGGCCTTGAAATTTATGCCAGCTCTAGCTCTTCGCTTGACCTGGAACTGAATCAGGCAATCCAAATGGCAGTTAAAAACAATATCGCCTTAAAAATAGAGAAGCTAACCCCCGAAATAAGCAAAACCTATATTGAAAGCGAAAAAGCCAACTTCGACCCCTCGGTTTCTGCCCGCATAAGTCAGGGAGAGCGCCTGGCAAAGGTTATTTACCAACAGGGCAACTTTGGCGATAATGTTTCGAACTATACCGAGGGTGAGTTGAGCTGGAGCAGAAAAAACAAAGCCGGCACCCGAACTTCTGTTAATCTTTCAACCAGACGTAATCGTTCTGCCCGTGAAGACAATCTCTTTTCGACTCGATTTGGTTTTAGAGTTCTACATCCTTTAAAACGTGATTCAGGCCGAGAGGTTAATCTGATTTCGTTAAAGCAATCTGAACTCGAGCTCAGATGGACCAGATATGAACTACAGGGCTTTGTCCTCAATCTAATCGCTGAGATAGAAACAAGATACTGGGATTATTATTTAAGCACCCGACAACTTGAAATTATGCAGGAATCAGTTGAACTGGCAAAGCAACAGCAAAATGAAACCATGCGCCGAATCGAAGCAGGCAGCATACCAGAATCGGAAGTAGCCGCCGCCGAGGCTGAAGTTAAGCTACGTGAAGTAGATTTAATAAATGCCAAAAGCAGAAGTTTATCAAATTCAGTGGCCCTGCTGCGGCTGCTGAACCCCGACTCGCGAAATTTTTACCGCCGGCTGCCTTTAATCAAGTCCAGACCTGAAATTCTCAAAGCTCCTGATTTTGATCTCGATCGATATATCGAACTGGCGCTGGCAGAAAGACCTGAAATTGAACAAGCCGATCTGGAAATCAGGCAGGGCAAGCTTGAAATAGTGAGCACCCAAAACGGCCTTTTACCCCGACTCGACCTTTTTGTTGAAATGGGCAAAACAGGTTACGCAAGAAGCTTTGCCGCAACTAACCCCAAACCAGGCGAAGATGGGGCCTACGATGTTTCCGCAGGGCTGATCTATGAACTGAACAATCACCGCAGAGATGAGCGAGCACGTCACAGCAGGGCAAAATTAAACCTGAAACTTCAACAACATTCGATGAAAAATCTCGAGCAGCTGATTACCCAGGAAGTAATAAATGCCTACATTGAAGTGCAAAGAACCCGGCAACAAATTCAGGCAACCGCAGCTACCAGCGAAAAGCAACAGGAAAAACTCAGGGTCGAAGAAATAAAATTCAATCTGGGTAAAACGACTTCTTTTCAGGTAGCCCAGGCACAGCGCGATTTAACTGCAGCCAGAATTGCTCAGGTAAATGCGAAAGTCGAACACCAACAGGCCTGCACCGAACTTCTACGCGCCAGTGGCATTCTCCTCTACCAACGCGATATTCTACTCGCCAGAACCAACTGACCTTTTAAGTTTTGAATTTATGGCCGCAGTTGGCGCAAAAATCGGCTTTTTCTTCTCTGGCGGTACCGCAGGAAGGGCAAAACCGTTCGATTGTCGATTTTGCCTCTGTTTCATCAGCCTGTGAGGGAGCATCCTGGGAATCAGATGGTTTCAGGCCTTTTGCATCAGTTTTAACTTCAAATTCATCGTCGATTTCGTAGGGCGGCGATTTCGCTTCCTCTTCTGCCTTTTGTTGCAACTGACGGCGACCCGAAAGCAAAATTAAGAAAACAATAAAACCGATAAAGAGAAACGCAACTATGCCGGCAGCCATTGTAAGAAATTCATCCCACTTCATTCCCCAAATCAGAAACGGCCTGCCCTTATATTTAGCTTCAAGTAAATATTTGCGATCTTCTTCATCTTTGTTTAGGGGGGTAAGTTTCAAATAGCAGGTGCCGGTAGCCTTAAATGAAGCATTGAATGAATAAAGATGCCTCGATTTCATATTTCCCATTTCTGATTTTCTAACTTTGACTCCGGAAAAATAATTCGATGCAATTTTTTTATTATTTATATCGAAAATCTCCATTTTTACAGCATTTCTGAAATCTTTGCCGGTCATCATATTGTCTTTATTGATTTTTCTATCGGGATTTTTAAGCGAAAAATTGTAGTCTCCGATTTTGGTTACATCAAGCTTGAGCTTTTGCCCTTTCCCATAGTTGGAAAACAGCTTCCCGGGAACTTTAAAAGCTTCCTGGGCGCTTAAAAGCGAAGAAATTAAAGAAAAAGCAATAATACAAAAGAAGATTTTTACTAAATTAGAACTGAACATAATATTTTTTTTCATCAGCAGACCTTTTTATCGATTTTAATTAATGGTACTTTATCTTTCAACATTATAATATTAAGAATTTTGCCTCTATAAAAATAAAAATGGTTCTCTAACCAATTAATTATACTTTTAAATTTCGCTGAATTCCGGTTAAATTATCTGATATCCTGATATAGCTAAAAAATTGGAGCCTTAAATGACAGAAAACAATCAACTATGGACAAAGCGTTTCTGGATTTTTATCTGCCTGGCAATGCTGGTTAAATTAGCAATGGCGCTGTTTTTTGATTTGGCTCCCGATGAAGCCTATTATTGGGAATATTCTCGAAGGCTCGATTTATCTTATTTCGATCATCCACCAATGGTGGGTTATATGATAGCTATGCTGAAAGCTTTCCTTGGTGACACGGTTCTTGCTGTGCGCGGGTTCGCTTTGATTGCTAACTTTTTAGTTAGCTTAATTCTTTTTACTATTTGTCGAAATTATTTTGAAAGTGCCCGTGTCGGCTTTTTCTGCGCTCTTTTATTTCAACTGAATCCTGCCAGTCTGGCGCTAGGTTTTATTATGACTCCGGACACTCCGCTGTCACTATTCTGGGGTCTTTGCCTCTTAACTTTTTTGAAAATATTAAAAGATCCCGAACCTGTTTTTCCCTGGATAATAATGGGAATCTGTCTCGGACTCGGGGCAATGTCAAAATACAATATGATCTTAATTGTTCCGGCAGTCGCGGCTTCAATTCTGGTTTTTCCCGAGCGCCGCAAACTTGTTTTTACAGCCCGGTTCTGGTTGATGGTGTTGTTGGCTTTTGCCGGGACTATTCCAATTCTTATATGGAATTACCAGAATGAGTGGGCTTCACTCAAGTTTCAATTTTCGCATGGGTTAAAACCGGGGCAAAAGTCATTTTTATTTTATCTGGGCGAATTCCTTGGCGGGCAGTTGGGGACACTGGGACCATCGATTTTTATTTTGATCTTTTACCTTTCATTTACTCAATTTTACAAATCTTTTAAATCGAAGAATGAAAAGGTCTTCTTTCTTGCGGCGACTGTGCTGCCGGCATTACTTTTGTTTACCTATTCCGGATTAAAAACAAAGGTAGAAGCAAACTGGCCACAAATTGCCTACCTTGGCGGCTTCCCATTAATGGCACATTGGCTGGTAAGCGGTTGGTCAAAAAAAAGAGCCGGCTGGACAATTCTACCCGGAGCAATTCTTGCCTTAATTGCGTTAATTCACTCTGCAACTCTTATTTTACCTTTTAAAGATATTTCCTACAGACTTCACGGTTGGGAAAAGGCCGGCAAACTTTTAAAAAAGGTCGACGAAGAAACCGGCAAAAAATCACTCTTTGTCGGGCAAGGCTACGGAATAACTGCTGAAGCGGCCTTTTATGGCAATATCCCGCCTGAAAGAACAGCAGAAACCCATTCAGGTAAAAATTACCGGTTCTGGAATTCGAAAGAATTGATAAAAAATGCAGAAAATGTGGTTTATGTCGACGAAGATGACTATTCTGAAGCCGCTCACTTTGGGAAAAGGTTCAATAAACAGGAATTCAGACAACATGAAATTCATTCAAACGGAAGATTGATTAGAAAGCTAAATATTTCAATATTCAGTGATCCCAAAGAGTCTGATAAGAATTGAAA
>JBNJGH010000064.1:0-19968 GCA_051747585.1 Candidatus Rifleibacteriota bacterium | reverse complement strand
CAAGTCTCAAAGCCACAAAGAAAATAACCACAGAGCGCACAGAGAACACAGAGAATTTTTTTCAGCCATTGTTTCCTTCTTCAGCAAGCCTTCAGAAAAGCACTCGTGTTTTTCTGAAGGCTTGCTGAAGAAGGAAAAGCCGGGCGGTGAAACCGCCGGCTATTTGTCCACAGGACAAATCCTGGCTGAAAAAGATTAAAAAATCAACTCTGTGCCCTCGGTGGCCTCAGTGGTTTAAATTCTATATTTGACAGAAAGAAATAAAACCAGAACCTTTTGTAACCAGCTAATAATGATTGACCGAGAATTCCTGTTGCAGCTATCAGTAATTATCCATTTGTTTGTAGAAACCGTTTCAAGACATTTAGATTGCTTCGTCGCTACGCTCCTCGCAATGACAATTTGAAGCTGTCATCGTATATTGGTGGTTGGGCATAGCTCGTGCTGAGCGAAGCAATCTTTTATATACTAAAATTTAGTATACAAAAAAAGAAAAATGTCTTGAAACTCGCTAATATTGCTAAATAGATAACTACTGTGCAGCTGTATCAATGCGCGGTTAACCTTTATTTGTCGAAAAAAAATTGGCAATAGGTTGCAATCATGTATAATTGTGATTGAGAGAGGTGAATAAATGTCACAGAAAAAAGAAATAAAACTTGGAGACGGTTGTCTTGCTCTTTTTGGCCTTCCGTTCTTTTTGATGGGTTTTGCTTTTTTCCTGTGGGGCTTATCAATGGTGAATACATGGCATAAGTCGCAAGACTGGGACAGGGTTCCGGCAAAAATAATATCTGCGGATATGAAGACCCATCATGACAGTGATGGAAACACTTACAGCCTTAAAGGCGAATACAAATATACTTACAAAGGCAAAGAATATATTGGTGATAGAGTCCAGTTAGAGACTGGTTCCAGCTCTGCCTATGACGAAAAGAAACAGCTGTTGAATCGAATGCAGCAGGCGATTAAAAATGAAACCCCGATCGAAGCTTATGTGGATCCCGATAACCCCGAAGAATCTATCTTATTCCGACAAATTTCGATGGGTATGATTCTTATAACCGGTGTTGGGCTTTTATTTACCCTGGTTGGCCTTGGGTTGATAGCTTCTGGAATCTTTGCTTACAGAAAATCAAAGCAGAAAGATGCTTTGCTTGAAAAGTTCCCGGGTAAACCCTGGAAAGCAGACTCGCGTTGGTCAGGTTTTAAAATAATAACCAGTCAGCTTAACAGCCTGATTGCAAAATGGGCGTTTTCATTGTTTTTTAGTATATTCGTATCGATTTTTCTTTTTTTGCTTTATGGTGATAAAAGTGCGCCATGGTTTGCCTGGGGTATTATAGGTCTGTTTGCAGTTTTTGCAGTGCTCAGCATTTTTGGCGCGATTTACAAGACACTGGGTTATCTGAAATATGGTGAATCGCAAATGGTTTTGCATCAGATTCCTTTGGTTCCAGGTGCTGAATTTAAGGGTGTAATAGTGTTGCCAAAAGGAATAGGCTCCGGAAAAAAGGTCGATCTTGAATTCTTTTGCGAAAAATGTCTCACTACAGGCTCGGGAAAACATAGATCAACTAAAACAACTGTTTTACATAAAGAAAAAGCTATGGAAATAACCGATTCGCGCAAGAGAATCAACGAGCGGTTTATTGTTCCGGTTGCTTTTACCATACCGGAAAACGGCGAGCCCGACAGCCCATCTACTAACCCCACAATTGAGTGGAAACTTAAAGCTGTTGCTGAGGTTCCCGGAGTTGATTACGAGGCCGTTTTTTCTTTGCCGGTTTTTAAGGTTAACAGTGAAGAAGATATTGAATACAAAACTTGATTTACAGTTTGAGGTGACTCAGTAGCCAAGCAGCATTATTTCCGAGAAGCCGGCGTCAGGATCTTCGTTGCCGGTTTTGTGAACGTCAATGATGGTTATTTTCAGGCTGGTGGCTTTAGCATCTAAATCTATGCTCTGACTGCCTTCTGAATCTTTGAGTTTAACTATTTTCTGCTGGTTCGAATTTGTGCTTATTTTTATGGTTCCTGGTCTTAAATTGCTGTAATAAATATTTTTGCCCGACGATGAAATTTTCTGATAACCATTTCTAATTTTTATCTGTTTGATATGTTTGGGTTCGGCAAATTCAAAGCAGACCCATTCACCTTCGCCATCGCCCGGGCTGCCCTCTATCCAGGCTGTAGAAGGGTCGTTGTCGATAAGGTTGTCGGTATTGTAAGTTATTCTGCCATTGGCTGCAGCTGGAAGAAAGCTTGAGCAGCTTATTTTTACCGGTAAAAGCTCTTTGTTTTGTTGTTTGCGTGGCTTAGTTTCAGTATTTAACTTGATTAGCTCGCCCTTTTTGTTTACATAGGCCTCGTTGCCTACAGTGTCGAGATAAACTTTGCCCAGACCTTTATAAAAGGGTTCTGCCAGCTCATATTCCGGCTGAACGACTAATTTTTCTTCGGTGTTAATGTAGCCCCATTTACCTGCTCCTTCTCGTTTGTCGTCGTAAGAAAGTTCAACGGCGGCCAAACCTTCAGAAAATTCCTGGGTCATTGAATAAACAAAATCAATTACACAGTTGTTTTTTTTGTTAATAAAACCTGCGCCACCGGCTTTAGAACCGGGAATAGCAGCGGGTGCCAGGTTGTTAACAAATTTTCCGGCGCTTATATATTCGGGCTCAATAATAACTTTGCCTTCTCGATTTATGTAGCCTGCGACTTCAAACCCAAGCCCATTGGGCATCCATGCTGCGGCAAGGCCTTCTGAGAATTTTCCCGGAGCTGTAAAGTATTGATTGTCATAAAACTTCAGAAATGGTTCGATGACAACCTTTCCCTCTTTGTTTATATAGCTGTAACGGGCAGACTTGTCTTCATATTTGCCGGTCATAACGCATGCCAGACCTTCTGAAAAATCGTCGGCCCAGGAAAAGGTACATGGAACTACAATGTCGCCTCTGGTATTAATATATCCCCAGCCTTCGTCGTTTCTAACCGCAGCAAGGCCTTCGCTGAAGATCTTTGCATCTGCAAAAGTTTGCTTGAAAACTTTGTCGCCTTTTTTGTTAATAAAAAAATACCTGCCTAAGATTGATACCGGCGCCAGGCCTTCGTAAAAGTATCCTGCTCTTTCATAGCGGGCTTCAATAATAAGTTCCCCGCCTTTGTTCATGTAGCCGGCTTTGTCTGTGTCGGGATTTCGAATTGGATACAAATCCATCGCAAAAAGTTGCCGGCTCAAAAAGATAAGAGCAAAAAGAATGGCGAAAACGGCTTTAAATTTAAAAGATTTCAAGTTTTGCCTCCATGCTGATTTGAAAACAATTCTAAACTTAAACCATAGAGTTTGGCAACTTCGATCCCTTGAGGGCAGAACAATCGCAATAAAAAAAAACGGGCGTCGGGGTCGGAATCGGATATCTCTTTTCGAAGGCTTCTGGATTGGTTCTCAAAATTCCGATACCGATAGGCGATGTCGATAGCGATACCGAAATTCCGTCAAAAATAAAACCGGCTCCATATGAGTTAAAGAAAGTTCGCGAGATTATATGCAATATTCCCTGCCTTGAGGGCAGTATGGTAATTATTGGAAAGGTAAGTCGAAGACTTTGCCGGCAGCCGACGAAAGTATTTTACAGTTATCAAGCAAACCGTCTGGAATTTGCTCGAAGGCATCGCCGGTGCAATGAGCCGGCATTATAAATTGCGGTTTTATTGAATTAAGCTCAGAAAAGACTGCCTTCAGCTTCTGTTTTGAAGCTTTTGCCAGGTGAAGTCCGCCAATAATGGCATGAATTTTTTGTTTGCCCGTGCGTTGTCGAATTGTTTTGATTGTATTGATTAATCCGGCATGGCAGCAGCCGCAGAGTATAACCAGACCCTGGGATGTATCGAGCCAAAGTGATAAATCGTCTTTAATAGGATCATGAACAATTGCCTGCTCATCAAGAAAAAAATAAGGCTCGGGCTTTTCAAATTCGGTCGTTCTTTTGACCGGACCACTTATTCCAATTCCCGGTGTTAACTCGAAACTTTCATCGGATGAGATAATTCGAAGCCGTTTTGGGTCGTTATGACTGAATAAACGCCTGGCCTCTTCGGGCATGCCGATATACTTCATCCGGCCGCTTTCTTTTCGACTGTATCTTTTTTTGTTGGCTCCCTGTAGACAATAGACAGGAGCGGATTTATTTCTGTTAAAAAAAGTAGCGACTCCCCCGGTATGATCATAATGACCATGACTTAATGCCAGACAGTTTATGCTTGTCAGGTCAATATTCAGTTTTTCAAGATTCTGGTTAAAAGCTTCACCCTGGCCGGTGTCGAATAATAGCCTGAAATCTCGGGACTCAACCAGAACAGAGTAACCGTGCTCGGCCTGAAAGCCTGGTAAAGCTTTGTTGTCGCTTATAATTGTAAGTTTGTAATTCATATATTAATTAATTATTTTTTCATAAACTTGGCGTTGGCTGATGCCATAAGTTTATTTTCGCATCTTATTTCGGCCTTGAGTAGATACAGGGGATTCATGTTCTTTTCGATGCTCGCTCTTATATTCAGACTGGCGTTGCATGGAACCGAATTAAAAAACCTTACGTTCAATTCACCGGTTACAGCTTCAATGCTGTGGTAATGAAGGCAATTAGTCATGGCAGAGTCGAGCAGAGCACTTATAACTCCACCATGCATTATGCCGTCATAACCCTGCAGGTGCACATTAGACTTAAAGCGGGCGAGAACAGAACCATCGGTAAGAGCTGAATATTTGAGATTCATTGACAAAGGATTCTCACAGCCACAAAGAAGACAGTGGCTGTGAGAATTCATGGGGTTTATGAATGGAGGCTGATTGCTCAAAAGCCTTATTCTCCGCTGTTGGCAGTAGATAAACCGCCTTCATTTTCCGAAATATGAAGCACATTCTCAAGAACCTTGCCAAAGGCTTTTCCAGAAGGCGTTTTAGCGTAATCGTAAACAAACATATTGCCTTGATCGCTTGCCGTTCCTACATTGGCGTCTATAGGAATGCTGCCCAGGAAATTCAGGTTGAACTTTTTCGCAGTGGCTTCGCCACCTCCGGAACTGAAAATATCTACTTTTTTGCCACAGTCCGGACAAATAAAGCCGCTCATATTTTCAATAATTCCAAGAATTTTAATATTCAGTTGCCGGCAGAAATTGACTGACTTGCGGACATCTGCAGCGGCTACTTCCTGGGGAGTAGTTACTATAACTGCAGCAAACGGAGTTTTTATAGCCTGACAGATTGACAAGGGCTCATCTCCTGTGCCCGGAGGAGAGTCAACGATAAGATAGTCGAGTTTTCCCCAGGCCACCTGGTTGAGAAATTGCTCTATAACTCCAGCTTTCATAGGCCCACGCCAGATGAGAGCGTCGTCGGAATTTTTAAGTAAAAAGCCCACCGACATTACTTTGATTCCGGCAAATTTGGCTGGAATCATACGTTTGCCATCTGAGCCTATACTTTGATCTTTAATTTTCAACATAGTCGGAATGCTGGGGCCATGAAGGTCGATATCCAGTAAACCAACTTTAAAGCCCTGACTGGCAAGAGATGAAGCAAGATTTACTGCCACAGTGCTTTTGCCCACTCCGCCTTTGCCGGAAAGAACAACAATAGTTTTTTTGATGTCATTCTCTATGCTGAAAAAGAAGCCCTCACCCATTTCAATTTTGTCTTTTATTCCGGAATCATTTGGTTTCATCTTATCCTGCCTTTAATTAAAGTTCTAATTTTACAGATTATTTCTCAGTTTTTTGCGTTAAGGCCTGTTTTAGTTCATTCAGCTGACTTTTCAGGTCCTGAATTTCCTCTTTCAAGGATTGTTGCTCATACTCTTGCGGGGCAGCAGGGGCTGGCTCGCCTTCGTATTGTACAGGTGCATTGTAGTTGTTTGCAAATACGCGACGTCTGGCACGGAATCCTCCGCCACGTCCGAATCTCATACCATAGCCTGCGCCATATCCGGGGCCATAGCCTGTGAAGTCATTGTCAGGCCCGACACAGCCGCCATTTGCTCTACCTCTACGTCCTATAGGTCCATTTCCAACAGGTCCACTTCCATCTCTTCCTGGCATTTTATTGCTCCTTTCTGAAAAAATCAATTTCTTCAATCATCTGGAGCGATGCTTGCGCCTTCTTCGTTGTCTGCCCTGGCAACCCTGTCCGGATCTCCTGCAGCCCGGCATCCTGTAGCTTCTCAGATTTCCACTTTTGCAGAACTCTTTGATAATTACATCAGCCGGCCCGGAAATAAAGCCATAAACAGTTATACCAGAACTTTCAGCTAGAAGGCTGAATTGTCGCGAGATAGCACCGCAGATCAAAAACTCTACGCCTCTTTCTGCCAGATCAAAGATTCGGGCAGGCCCGAGCAGGCTTGGTAGCTCCAGCCTGGTTGAATCAGTTATTTTACCATTGGTAAAATCCAGTTCAACAAAGCTGTCAGCCACATCAAAAAGTGGCGCAATCCGATTTTCCGAAATGCTTAAAGCTATTTTCATTTTTCGCTCCAGTTATTTTAATAGCAATAAAGATGCCAACTTGTTCTAACCCTTTGTTGGCACGTGTTTCGGAAAAAAGACTCGTCTTTATATTGCCAGGATGGTCGCAGAAATGAGATTGTTTTGTTGGTAAAAATCGCAAAAATGCGAATTATTGCCCGGGATTTTCTATGCCATATTTTTTAATTTTTCGGTATAAAGTCGCTTTGTGAATCCCCAGCTCTTTTGCTGTCTGAACCTTGTTATAATTGTTACGTGCAAGGGCGGTCTGTATAATGGTCGATTCTGCTATGCTTCTGGCTGTGCCGATATTGCTTTGATCCGTCACTGTAGCTCCATGAAATTCCTCGGGTAAAGAGTTGATTTTGATAATTTTATTTTTGCACAAAATTGCAGCCCGCTCAATTACATTCTCGAGCTCTCTTACGTTTCCGGGCCAGTTATGATTCATCAGCAAAGATAAAGCTTCGTCAGATATGCCTTCGAGATGTTTTCCGTAGATGTAATTGAACTTGTCTATAAAATGTTCTATAAGCAAGGGAATGTCTTCTTTTCTTTGTCTTAGTGGTGGCAGGTCAAGCCTTATAACATTTATTCGGTAGAAGAGATCTTCTCTGAATTCATTGTTCTTAACCATTTCAGCCAGGTTTTTGTTGGTCGCTGTAATAATTCGGGCTTTAAAACGATGTTCACTGGTGCTTCCCAGGGGCTGAAACACTTTTTCTTGAATAACTCGCAGAAGTTTTACCTGAGTTGCTGCGCTGACATCTCCAATTTCATCGAGAAAAAGGGTTCCGTTGCCGGCTGCTTCCATTAATCCTTTTTTGTCAGCGTATGCGCCGGTAAATGCGCCTTTTTTATAGCCAAAAAGCTCCGATTCCAGTAAAGTTTCTGGTAAAGCTCCGCAGTTTATTGCAATAAAAGGCTTGTCATTCATGCTGCCGCTGTTATGGATAGCTTTTGCAGCAAGTTCTTTCCCGGTGCCTGTTTCGCCCTGGATTAAAACGGTTGAGTAAGTGTTTGCTACGGCAGGAATCAAATCAAACACTTTTCGCATGGTTGAACTTCTGCTTATGAGGTCACCCATCCTGTATTTCTGCCCCAGCTCCTTGCGCAGGGTTTCAATTTCGCTTAGATCCCGAAAGGTTTCGGCACCGCCTATTATGCTCCCTTTCGGGTCGTATAAGACTGCTGTGGAAACGCTTATCGGAATTCTTTTGCCATCCGCTCTTATTATAAAACATGAACGATTGATAACCTGCTCCATGGTTTTGAGGGTAATTTTCAGGGGGCATGCTGACTGGCAAATGCTTGAGCGAAAGACATCGCAACATCTTCTTCCTAAAGCATCTTTTCGGGATATGCCGGTAATTTCTTCTGCTGCTCGGTTAAAAGAAGTAATTTTCCAATTAAGATCTATAGTAAAAACTCCGTCGGAAATACTTTCCAAGATTGAGTTTGTAAAACTATCCTGCTGATTGAGCCTGCGATTTTGTTTATTCATTTACTATAAGATGTATATTAAATATCTTCGCTAAGCAACTTTTCTACCTGATTAAAAATATTAACTGGCCAGAAAGCTTCGGGTCTGGGGCGGTAGACGCCCGGGCCGTCTTTCAGGGGCTTGCATGAAAGAATGCTTTCTTCCCATTGTTTTGGAAATTTTTCCCGGCCATGAACGGCACCGAGCAGACATCCGCAGATTGCCGCATTTGTATCTGTGTCGCCACCCTGCATAATAGTCTGGCTAATTGCTTCAGCCGGATCTTTTGTGTTTAAAAGATGCCAGAGGGCATTGTGAAAAGAGAGCAATACCCAATCCTGGTTTTCAATGTAATCTTCTGGTGGGCTTTGAGTTGCAAGATCAAGGATTTCAATGATTTTATCGTCAGCCTTGAGTTCTTTAGCCCAGCTGTACATTTTATTGTGGGTTTCTTCCGGACCAGTTCCCAAAGCAATGCAATCTGCAATCGCTTTTGCCATTAAAGCATTGGTTTGCAAACAGACTGGGTTCGGGTGGGTTAATTCTGCATCTTTGATCGCCCATTCGGCGACCTGGCCGCTTTCAATTTTTGCCCCGGCAATGCCTATGGGGCAGACTCGCATCAAAGCACCGTTGGCCTGGCTGCCAAAGTCTGGGGCTCCGTTAAGTCCGGTTGCTACAGTTATTCCGCAGTCAAAAGGGCTTGAGTCAAGCCAGTTTAGGTAGGCTTGCCTTGCGGCTTCTACATCGAACTTCTTTTTTTCGATCAATGTGTTTAACAAGGCCAGAGCCATTTCTGAGTCGTCTGTCGGTTGCCCTGCAATTGTGCTCCAGGTACCACCGTTTTGCATCAGTTTGAGTCCGTCGGGGTAAAGTTGTTTGATTTTCAACGGACTCATAAATTCGACCAGGCCACCCAGCGAATCGCCGGAAACCTGCCCCAGAATACTGGCTTTTGCACGATCCATGATCTTCTCAAAATCTTCTTTATTCATCTTAATTACATCCCAATTTTATATATATATTTAAGGATTATAACAAAAAATTATTTCTTATGACAAATCGTTATTTTGCTTTAGCAATTCTCGGTCAGCGACCATCAGTTGGTTTCAGAAAAGAAAATTTCTCACCCCAAGCCCCAGAGCCACAAAGAAAATAACCACAGAGCGCACAGAGAACACAGAGAATTTTTTTCAGCCATTGTTTCCTTCTTCAGCAAGCCTTCAGAAAAGCACTCGTGTTTTTCTGAAGGCTTGCTGAAGAAGGAAAAGCCGGGCGGTGAAACCGCCGGCTATTTGTCCACAGGACAAATCCTGGCTGAAAAAGATTAAAAAATCAACTCTGTGCCCTCGGTGGCCTCAGTGGTTTAAATTCTATATTTGACAGAAAGAAATAAAACCAGAACTTTTTGTAACAAGCTAATAATGATTGACCGAGAATTCCTGTTTTGCTTTCAGCAATTCCTGGTCAGGTACTATCAAATTGTTTCAAAAAAGGATATTCCTCACCCCAAGCCCCAAAGCCACAAAAAAAATAACCACAGAGCCCTGAATACCACTAAGTTAAGGAGATGTTTAAAGCACAGATAATTTATTCGTGCTCAGCGAAGCGGTAATCGTAATCGAAAAATCAATATTTAAATCGATTACGATTATGATCACGAGCACGATTCACAGATTTTTACTTCTTAACTTAGTGCCATTGCGAGGAGTGAAACGACGAAGCAATCTTTAAGCTTTTAAACTTTATTTTCAAAGTATCTTGGGTCGAAGTTGCCGCGTGCGACAAATTTGTCGCAAAAAAAGAATGAGGAAGAGTAAAAAGAGTAAAACTCAATTACTCTTCCTCAAAATCCGGTTCTTATGGGCTTTTAAAAACTATGAATTAAGCTCTGACTAAATTGTGGTAGAGACTGAACTCTCAACCTCCACTTTGCCCACCTGCAATACAGGCGAATTGCAACGTCAGTCAGTTCCACGTGTTTTCAGCTTCCTGCTACCACCTGCCCTTTTTGAAACCGGATATAATTAATAAAGCAAAGCGCATGCCATTTTTTCTGTTCCGGAGCCAGGCAAAGAAGTTTTGATGCCAGGCCCTATGCAAAGCAGATATCAGTAGGCCAAAATTCAAAATAGCCTGAAATCGGAAACAGAAAAAAATTAAGTTCGTTAAAAAATTGTGACAAAGTTGTCGTTGCACTAACAGAATAAAAATCACAAAGAATTAAAAATTATGCTAGGCTTAAACTTAAGTGAACGAGAAAATACAATCGCCAGTCTGTATTAAACGATGAAAGAGCTCAATGTAAGCAAAAAACAGTTTATTTTATTTATTGTAACCATGTTTGTGGTTGCCGGTTCTATGGCGTATTTCTTTAATCCTCAGGACAACACAAAAACCGGCCAGACAGCAGATATTGCCTATTTAATGGTAACAGGTGTAATTACATTTTACCTTTGTCGCGTCGGACTGGTGACTATTGCAATAGGTGTAGCATACTGTGCCTCGATTTTGTTTTGTTTTTATTATTTCTTTATTTCTCCATTTGAAGCTCCGGTAGTTCTGCTAAGTTACCTTCTGCCGGCAATTTTGTGGCAGAAAAAAAAGCTGGGGGTTTGGGGGCTTTCTTTTTTTGGAGTTTTATTAATATTATTAAGCTGGAAAATTTTCGGCCGTCCCGCTGTCCCTGTTCTGCTGTTCCCGGTTTTTCATCTGGTAGCCATGAGAATTTCTACCAGAGTTTTTTCGCGCTATTCCAAAGAAACAGTCAATATTAATGCTTTTTTAAGCCAGCGCCAGCGGGAAAAAAGATATCAGAACCTTGGCTTGACCGATGACTGGTGGTTTAAAATTAAGCCTGAAATAGATGTAATGCCCAAAAAAATAATGGAATTCTGGGGCGAGCTGCTTGATATAAATCAACGAAGGCATCAGGGTACAGACAGCGTGCTCGATCGCAACCTTTTAAAGTTGCAAAATGCTGAAATGATGGCTAAAGCTTTGACTGCAATTCGGAGGCGTGACCCGGACTTTAATACTTCGGAATTTATCAAAAGAATTGACAAGGTATTCTGGAAAATTCAAAATGCATGGTACAGCCAGCATCTTGGCCAGATTCAGCATATAGTTTCTGATGCTCTGTTTGAACAGTTTAAACGTCAGATAGATGAGCAGAAGGCTGCTGGAATTACATTTCAATATAATAATATGAGCATTTACAATACCAGAATTGCTCAGGTAAATACCGATAAAAATTACGATTCGATTCATGTTTTTATCAGAGCTTCTTCGGCTGATGCGCTTTTTGATCTTGAAACCGGTGAGGAGCTTGCAAAAAACGAAGAGCGCAGAAAATTTTGTGAATACTGGACATTTGTACGTCGACCTTCGGCTAAAACCCTGAAAAAACCCGGTTTGCTCGAAGGAAATTGTCCTAACTGCGGTGCGCCTGTCGAAATTGGGCAGGCAACCGTTTGTAAAATTTGTGAAAGTTTCATTCGTTCGGGTAGTTATGACTGGGTTCTGGCCAAAATTACTCAGGCTTGTGAGTGGGAATATTACGAAAGTTCTCTTCTCAAGGGCTGGAATGAAATGGTTCAACAGGATCCGAACTTTAATGTTCAACAAATTGAAGACCGGGCAGCCGTTATTTTCTGGATGCAGAGGCTTGCCGAAAGAAAAAAAGATTCACGGCCCTTAAGGAGATTTGCAACTGAAGCCTTATGCAGCAAATACTTTACCCGAACAGGTGGTTCAGCGCTTCCTCCTAATGGTTTTATCGAAAATGTAAATCTTGGTTCGGTTAAGTTGCAGGGGTTCAAAATTTCCAAATACTGGGACAGGATTTTTGTTCTGGTTATCTGGAGCGGGGTTCCGGTTTTTCTCGATCAAGATGGAATACCTGTAAGCAACAAAGGAATGAATCAGGTCAGGCGGGATGTTCTGGTGCTGATGCGTCGACATGGGGTAAAAACAAACCTGAATACAACTCTTACCAGTGCCCATTGTCCAAATTGTGGCGCGCCTCTTGATTCTACTTACAGTCTTGAATGCAGCTATTGTTGCACAATTTTGAACGAAGGCAGCAAAGGCTGGATTCTGGAAAGAATAACAAGTGAGTTTGATTCTGAATATATGATGATTTTAAAAAGCAAAGCTGCGGCCAAAGAGCAGTTGTCTGAAAATGAAAATCCGGAAATACGTTCTGCCAGAGATGTTATTACTGTGGCTGCTCAATTGCTTATTGCAGATGGGCAAACCGCCACTGAAGAGCTTGATTTGCTCGAAAAAGTTGCCAGTAGTCATGGTATGGCTCAAGAAGAAATTAATTCTATAATTTATTCCCTGCAGAACGGCAAAATTTATATTCCCGCTCCGGCTAACAGCAGAGAATCCTGGAACCTTCTGCAGTCAGCGGCAAAAATGGCTCTTTGTGATAATGACTTGTCTGAGGCAGAAGAAAAATCTTTGTATAACCTGGCTCAGCATATCGGGTATTCAAAAGCCGATGTTAAGAGAGCGATAAAAATGGAAGTGAAAAGACGCTATGCTGCGGGTGAAGATATTGATCCCAATCTACTGATGTAGATTTTTAAACCTGGATATTGCTTTTTTACGTGCAGTTGAATGCTCGACCAATGGTTCGGGATACTCGACACCCTTTGTTTTTATTTCTTTTGCCAATAGCTTTGGGTCGTGCAAAGATCTGGCAGAACAGTTTTCAAGTTCCGGACAATATTTTTTTATGAACTCGCCATTTTTATCGAACTTTTGGCTTTGCCTGAATGGATTGAAAACCCTGAAGTAGGGTACGGAATCAGTGCCGGTTGAAGCCGACCATTGCCATCCGCCGTTGTTAGAGGCCAGGTCGCCATCGATCAGATTCTTCATGAACCAGGCTTCGCCAAGCCGCCAATCAAGCAACAGGTGTTTGGAAAGAAACATTGCGGCAATCATTCTTAACCTGTTGTGCATCCAGCCGGTTTCTTTCAGCTGTCGCATTGCTGCATCGACTATGGGATAGCCGGTCAGCCCGTTTTGCCAGGCTTCCAGGTGTTCCTGATTGTGGCTCCAGGCAATTTTTTCGGTATTGAGTTTAAATGGGAGTTCTTTACCAACGCGTGGAAACTCGATAAGAATATTATTGTAAAATTCTCGCCAGATAAGTTCGTTGACCCAGGTGCCGGCCGAAGTTGAAAAGTCGGGCAAAAATACTTTGTTTTTTCTTATTTCTAACAGTTGCTCCAAACATTGCCGGGGAGATATAACGCCGGCGGCCAGGTATGGAGAAAGTCTGCTGGTGCCATCTATTGCAGGTATGTCACGATCTTTGTCATAATCACTGATTTTGTTGTGCAAAAAATCTGATAAAAATTTTTGAGCCGAGTTTTCGCCTGCCGGCCACAGTTTATCGATCAAAGGGTTTTGAGAGAAAGAAACTGTCGAGATCGTTGAGCTTTTAATATTCTTTATATTTTTTTGGGTTTCGGGGCTGGAAAAGGTTTTTAGATCTTCTGCGTTTATTATTTTTGCCCACTTGTTTCTATAAGGGGTGAAAACCAGATAGGGCTTGTTGCTTCCGGTAAGGACTTTGCCGGGATCTATTATCAGCCGGTCATGAAAGCCAAAAGCTTTAATATTGCGCTTTTGCAACCTGCTGACTGATTGTTCGTCGCGCCTCTTTTCCTTGGGCTCGTATTCATAATTATAATAAAGTCTGTCGCAATTAAGTTCGCAGGCTATCTCTTCAATTTTCGCGGGCACTTCTTCATAGGTTTCCAGGGAAATAACCTGCAAGGGGATCTTTAACTTCTCTAATGAGGTTTTTAAGCTTTGCAGATTCTTTATCCAGAAGTTTATTTTGCATTCTGCTTCGTTATGAAGCTGCCACTGCTTCGGGGTGGTAAAGTAAAGAGCAATTACCTGCTCTGAATCACGGCAGGCGTGATGCAGAGCAGGGTTGTCGCTTATTCTCAAGTCGCGGCGAAACCATACGAGTGAGCGCATAGGGGGGTTATTTCATTTTCCTTTTAAGAAATTCTTCAACAAAGAATGAAGCAACGTCTTCAGAATACTTGCCCGGGCCAAAACCTGCATCAAAGCCCAGTTCTTTAGCCAGATCGTTGTTGACCCTCGGGCCGCCGGCAATGAGAATTACTTTGTCGCGAATTTTTGAAGCCTCTAGTAGTTCTACGAGTTCTACCAGGTTTTTTATATGAATGTCTTTTTGAGTAACGGTTTGTGAAACGAGTAAAACGTCAGCTTTGAGCTCTTCAGCCTTTTTGACAAAGTCTTCATTACTTACCTGGCTACCCATGTTATAAGCTTCGATCATTTCGTAGCGTTCAAGGCCGTAATGGCCTGCGTAACCTTTCATGTTCATTATCGCGTCAATGCCAACTGTATGGGCGTCGGTGCCGGTAGAAGCGCCGATTACCACCAGCTTGCGCTTTATGTTTTCCTCTATGAAAGCGTCGATTTCTTTCATTTCCATTACGTCAGTTTCTATGACGCTGACCTTAATAGCTGTGCTATCAACTGTATGGGTTAAAGAGCCATATAGAACCAGAAAGGTAAAATCTTCATCAAGAGCCTGGCGATGAACAACCTGAACGTTTGTCAGCCCCATTTTCAGGCCAAGTTGCCGGGCTGCCTCTTCGGCACGCTCGTTATTTTTCATGGGCAGAGTAAAGCTGACCTGGACTTTGCCGTCGTTCATTGTGTCTCCGTAGGGCTTTATTTGAGTCATATCTAATTCTTTAGAATAGTTTTTGCTTTCCATTGAATATAATCCGCTGCTCATTTGCCGGCTCCTTTCTCCATAATTTCATAGAATGGGTTGTAATAATCGGGATGTTTTTCGACAACTCCGTTGAGCCCTTTGCCACCGTCGATTGGTCGTTTGACGCCACCAAACTTGCCCTTTTCCAGAGTTTTAAACAAACCGTCTCCTTTTACATGTTCCAGCATTTCGCAGGCATCTTTAAGAACCTGAGCAGCTCTTTTTGCCATAATTCCATCTTCTTTAAAGGTGATTTCGTCGCCAAGATCGGCCATTGTTTTAAAAATGTAGCGGGCGTTTTCAATTGATAAAGCCCGGTCAGACATAAAGGGTGTGTGAATTGCTTCGGTCAGCATTCCAAGAAGGTGAATTTTCTGATTGGTTAAGATAGAAACCATATTGAACAGGGCGTCTTGGACATGTGCTCTGAAGATATTGCCGGTTTTAAATTTTGTCGGGGGCATGTATTTCAGAGGCGATTTTGGAAAAATTTCTCTTGCCATCTGCGCCTGAGCAAGCTCGTAAACAAATGCATTGTCAAGATCGGGATTCATTTCAAAGGCGTGGCCAAGCCCCATTTGCTCCTGAGACAAGCCGGACAGGAGTGCGAATTGTTCATTTATGAACATTGAAGCCAGAACAGTGTGTGCTTCTTCGTAGGCGTCTGATGTCGTCAGGTAATTGTCTTCGCCCGTGTTTATAATAACGCCGGCATAAGCATTAATCATTCTGGAAAAATGCTGATCGAGCATGGTTCTCTTCATGTTTATATCTCTGAAGAGAATTCCGTATAAAGCGTCGTTAAGCATTATATCAAGACGCTCGATCGCTCCCATTGCTGCTATTTCGGGCATACAAAGTCCAGAGCAGTAGTTGCACAAATGAACATAATGCCCGGCTTTTTCTCCGGCTTCGTCCAGAGCTTTGCGCATCAGGCGAAAGTTTTCCTGGGTGGCGTATGTGCCGCCGAATCCTTCGGTTGTGGCACCGTAAGGAACAAAGTCGAGCAGACTCTGGGCCGTAGTTCTGATTACCGCGATAATGTCTGCACCTTGAGAAGCTGCAGCGCAGGCCTGGGTAATGTCTTCATAGATGTTACCTGTGGCAACTATGGCATACAGGTATGGCCCTGATTTGTCGCCAAGCCTTTTAATAGTATTTTCGCGGGTTTCGCGATTTTTTTTGATTTTTTCGGTCGTAACCTTTGCCAGTTCAGTTATTTTGGCTTTGATTTCAAACAGATCGCCCATTTCAAGACGGGTGAGATCAAGCTCGCCTTTGGCAACTTTCTCGGCAATCTGTTGAGGTGTTTTGCCGGTCTTCAAAACAGCGTTGCCCATATAAATCGAAAGGCCTAAATTCAAACCGTTGTTGCTTTTTATGTTTTCGACAACCCGGTTTGGTAATGGCACATCAAATTCATCGACGCCGTCAATACCCAGCAATCTTGCACAGGTGCGTTCAATAGTAACGCTGGTGTGCTTCTCGATAAATGATTGTGTCTGTTGGGCAATATTTTTTGCATACTGCCTTGCTTTTTCTACGAGTGAAAAATCGAGGTTAAGCTTGCTATTCATTTTCTTTCCTTACCTGATAAATTTTATTTATAAATTAAATTGTCGGAATTTTCCGACTGTTTCTAGACATAATGTTTTTTAAGAATTTTGATGAACTCTTGATCGCTGATAAGCATATTGGCTATATGAAGTGCGTCTTTGGGTACCTGGTAATCTGCCTCGACTTTTTTGAGCCGATAATCCATGTTTTCGCATAAACGATCCAGAAGTTTTTCTCTGTCGGCGCAGCCAATTTCGTCGTGATCGTAGCTTTTAAGCCCGATTACCTGATAATAAGAAGCATTCTGAAGTCTTATGCCATCATAATGAGTTGCTACTATTGCATAAACCCTGTGCTGTTGCAGGTATTCACACAAGGCTTGAACAAAGCGACTTCCCTCAAAAGGGTTGGTAGATCGGGCGAATTCATCGAAGATGACCAGCCCTACGCCTTTTTCCAGAAGCGTGCTGACTTCGCTCAGCTGCATTACTTCGGCACCAAAGCTGCTTAGCCCGGTTGTGTAGTTTTGTGAGTCACCGCTGTTAAAACAAATGAAATCGAATAATGGCATAGAGAAAGATTCAGCATAAGGGCAGAAGCCATATCTTACCAGCTCGGTATTCATCGCGATAGTCATTAAGGCAACGGTTTTGCCCCCCATATTTGCTCCGGTTATAACGGTAACCCCGGGCTGTACTTTTATGCTTACCGGTGTGAAATCTTTGCCTCTTGCTTCAAGGTTTTCGGCAATTTCAGGGTTAATTGCGTTAGTTACTTTCATCTGGCTGTAGCTGTCTGACAGTTGAATATTGGGAAAACAGCTGGGCCATCTTCTTGCCAGCACAGCTTTGGCAAGCATAAGTTCGAAATAGCCGATTGCATTGGCATTTTCTTCGAGTTTATCGAGCCATTTGAGCATTTCTTTGCTAAGTTTTTCTCTAATTTTAAACTCTTCCTGTTTCTCTAAAGATACTATTTCACTTCGTTTTAGTCTTAGTGGTTCTTTGTTTTCAGGGTCGGGTTCCCTTAAAATCTCACTTTCAATAATATGTTTGTTTTTTCGAATTCTGCCAAGGCGTTTTGAATATGCGTCATAAATATAAAAAGAACTGGTAATCAAGTCTTCCGGATTCAACATTCTAATTAAACAGTTCATTTGGTGAATTTTGAAGTCTCTCAGCTTGAGACCTGAATGATGGTAAAGTTCGTAAAATCGGTTGAAAGCTAAAGAAAATGTTTTTATTTCAAAAAGTTCGGTTTCGCCTAAAATTTGCTGACGCCTGATATTGGTAAAAGTTCCGCTCAGATCACGCAAAGTAACAAAAATATCAGCTGCCTGGTCAAAAAATCCTTTATTTTTTGTAAGCTGATCGGCAAATTTCTTGAGCTCTGTAAAGCTCAGCTGAAGCTGGTAGATATCACAATTTTTATTCCCCAGCAATCTCTTTAAAGCTTTGCGTCCATAGCAGGAAAATAAAGGGGCACTTTTTAACAGCCAGTCTTTGCAGGGTTTATAAGCAGAAGTCAAATTCAACGCTCGACCTCCTCTGCTTTGTCTGCAATGACATCGAAAACCGGCAAACCTGTTTTATGCTCAATAAGCTTTTTAAGCTTGATCGGATCAATTTGGAAACCTGATGGAGCCACAGGATTAGTAGTTATGGCCAGAAGTTTGGCTTGTTTAAATACTCTGAACTCTGCTCCTCTTCGTTTAAAATCTTTGTATTGATCGAGATTGACCAATATGCGGGTTCCATCACGCACTATAAGCTGCAGCTTTTTAAGAAGCCGTGTTTTTTCTAAAAAACGGCGGGCAAATTTTGCCGTCAATGCTCCGGTAAAAATAATTGCTGAAAGGTTGTCAAAGCCTGCTGCCTCATCTGCTGAATCCAGAGCTAAAGAGCTGCCCAGAGAGCTGATTTTGCCATCTGCGAGAAGGGCGAAGCATAGGTTGCTGCCTTTTTCTTCATGCAGGTTGCGATTGAATAGTTCGCAAATCTGTTTGTCCAAAACAGGAGAAAGATTTAATAATTCTGCATAAAAAGCAGTTTGTCTGGCGATTAAGTCAATAGAGGTGGAATAGGAAGCGCCGGTTGCAAGTATACATGCGTCAGCGGCATTAATGGCTGCAGTTGATTTTCTGGCTGCAGCACCATCGATAAAAATCTTTTCTGCCTTGTATGCTTTAAACATTTCAATCACTTTATCCATCTGTGTAGTTATCGAAGGCCCGGCAATACGCACATACCCGTCGCTGAGAGCTCTGAAAATAACGATTTCTCCGATTGAAGTATGAATTGATGTCATTTTGAGCAGCTCTCTGGTAACATCGCAGTAATTTAAAAGACTGTCAGCTGTGGCGATTAGAGTGCCACAGCTGACATAAATTGCTGGTTTGCCGGTATTTGTTACCTGATCGGTTTGTTCGCCGTCGTAACCAATAGATGTTAAAGCAGTAACTTTGTTTCTTGCCGATTCAAGCAGATGATTGAGCACCGTGGTTTTTCCGGCATTTTTTTCCATGCCAATAATGGCGATGCAATTATATTCGCCTGTTAAACCTGCAAGACTCATTTAATGCTGTTTCTTGTTCCTCTGGTTTCGTTTTAGATTTTCAGGCTCGAGAGAAATTTTTCCCTGATGAAGACCTGCTACCCCGTCCATATCTTTTTGCCCTGATTTGCAGGCATCGCAGCTGCAACTGGGTTTGTATTCTTCTGGCTCGTTGTAACAGGTAATAACACCTTCGTAATTGCGTAGAATGACTTTTTTATAGCCACTCGAGATGTGATAGTTCGGCATAACGGGAATTTTTCCGCCGCCGCCGGGTGCGTCAACTACATAGGTTGGTACGCAGAAGCCCGAAGTATGACCTCTCAAGGCTTCGATGATTTCAATTCCTTTGGCAACCGGGGTTCTAAAATGCGCTAAACCAAAAGAGAGGTCGCATTGATAAATATAATAGGGGCGGACTCTAATTTTAACCAGATCATGAACAAGGTGGCGCATTACGTGAGCGCAATCGTTTACCCCTGCCAGTAATACTGACTGGTTTCCGAGAGGAATGCCGGCATAACTGAGAAGCTCGCAGGCTTTGGCCGAATCTGAGGTTATTTCCTGACTATGATTAAAATGAGTGTTCAACCATACCGGGTGATATTTTTTTAACATATCGCAAAGTTGTGGGGTGATTCTTTGTGGTAGAACCACCGGAGTTCTGCTGCCTATTCTGATTATTTCTACATGGGGTATTTCCCGCAGGCGTTTCAAAATGTCTTCGAGTCTGTCGTCGGACAAAAGCAGGGGGTCGCCACCGGATACCACAATGTCACGCACCTGAGGTGTGTTTTTTATGTATTCTATTGCCTTGTCTGGTTATTATGTCAAAGAAAATGAAGAGGGAGATGATTTTATTCTTTACCGCAGCGATAGGCCGATGTTTGAGGACAGATTTCCTCTCAGGGAAGACTCTGATGCTGACGGAATGGTGCTTTGTCAGGGATTAATATCAGCTGATTTTACCTATTACAAGGAAAGAGATGAAGCTTTTGAGAGTTGGGATTCTGCCTCAGATGAGCATAAAGATACTATACCGAGAATGGTTTCTATTGTATTGGAA
>JBNJGH010000063.1:0-20325 GCA_051747585.1 Candidatus Rifleibacteriota bacterium | reverse complement strand
TAATAAACATTTTGCAACGTCAAACTCCTCAGGCGCTGGTTTTAGATGCCGGCGACCTGTTTCAGGGGACACCCTTTTTCAACTTTTTCAAAGGCGAAGCCTGCTTTAAAGTTGCAAAAGCCTGTGGCTACGATGCTACAACCCTGGGAAACCACGAACCTGATCTGGGCCTTGAGAATCTGCTTGAGCAACTGCAGGCATCTGGTCTGCGCCTCTTATGCTGTAATGTTTTTTATCGAAACAATGATAAACCTGCATTTCAGCCTTATCAGGTTTTCAGACGCCAGGGCAGAAACATTGCAGTTATTGGCAGCATAGGTGATGATGCCTGGGCAGGAATCGGAGTTAAATGTAAGGCAAAGCTCTATGCCAAACCACAAATCGAAACGGTTAGCAGATATGCAAAAAGAATTCGTGACCATGTTGATTTAATTATAGTTCTTTCTCATGCAGGCTTTGAATATGACAAGCTTATGGCCGCAAACATTCCCGAAATAGACCTGATTATAGGGGGGCATAGTCATACCGAGCTATTTGAGCCTGTTTTAATAAAAAATTCAACCACTTCCAATTCATGCCAAAACGGCTTAAACGGTACAATAGTAGCTCAGGCCGGACGCTATGGAATCTTTCTGGGAATTATCGACCTCATGCTTGAAGATAATGGCACCATTTCTGCCTATAGCGGTCATTTAGAGCTTATAGATCAAAAATACAAGCCCCAGGAAACTGGGAAAGTTTCACAGATAGTCAGCTATTACAACAAGCAGCTTGAAAAAGAAATGTCGAAAGTAGTGGGCCATACTGAATTGCCATTAAGCTACCCTAAAAAGCAAAAAGAAGATCATCTTCTACCTATGGGTACTTTTACCGCTACGGCAATGAAAGAGACAACCAATGCAGATATTTGTCTGGTAAACTCAGGCGGCATAAGAGCGGGAATCGAAGCGGGTCCGATCACAAAGAGAGAGGTATTCGAGGCCCTGCCCTATGACAACACTGCGGTAAATTTTCTTATGACCGGAAAACAGGTAAAGGAAATGTTGCAGTATATGTGCAACAATTATATAGAACTAGAAGGCTATCAATGGGCGGGAATTTCAGGAACCATGAATCTGACAACCAACAAACTCGAAAATATTCGGGTAAATGGTGAACCAATCGATGCTAAAAAAGTTTATCGGGTTTGCACCTCATCATTTGTTGCCAACGGGAACCTTGGTGGAGACAGACTATTTGCCTCTGTCGAAGGTATTGAAGACAGTGGAATTTTTATGCGCGAAGCAGCTATTCAATTTATCGAAAACCAGCAAAAGCTACCTGAATTCACTGCAAACAGCCTGAATCTGGTCACCAGATAGATGAAATCAATTCTCGGCAGGTCCTACTAATTTTCCGGAATTGCGAATAAAATCAGAACTGGTTGTAAAACCAGAGGTTGGCTATAAAAACCAGAATTGAAGCGGTCATCGTTGACAAAACACTCATTCGCAGAAAAGCCACTTTACTCCATTTTCCGTGATGTTTTTTTCCAACTCCCCAATAAATCAAATCAGAAACAATAATTCCGGCAACGCAGGTAAAGAAAGAAAACCAGGGATCCAAATCGGGAAAAATGAATTCATTTGCAGTTAAAAAAAGTATCGAAAGAAATATTGAGCGTACCAGAAAGTTCCCGCCGGCCAGAAAATCGGGAACCCAGCGCTTTTTACGACCGGAAATAAGATTACCTTCTCGCTGATACCACTTCCAGCGAATACTCAATATCGAAGCAAAACTTACCACGTAAGGCACAAAAAATGTTTTTTCGTCCGCCAGGCCTGAACCTGCACAGATAAGCCAGAACAAAGATCCGATAAACATATAAAAAATCGGTCTTACCCTTACAAACTCATCCTGACTACCGGGCATTTCCAGGAAAAGATCAAAGCTCGAAACAAGAATGGTACAAATAAATACGGGAATATACCAATAGGGATTTACCAGTATCCAGGCACCGTACCCCACCAATGACATGCTAATAATACCAGAAGACCCCAGCCTTCTTGTTTGATTACCTACTACTGAGAAAATAATAAATATCATGGCAAGCGAACTAATTCTAAAAATTAGGTCTGCATTACCAAAATGGGCAACCTTTTCCAGAATAAACAAGGTCCCAATCGGAATGAGGATATTATCGGCTCCGCCAAGCGATAAAGCTTCGAAGCAGGTGACCAGCACAGAGACGAGCAATGCGATTAAAACACTTTCCAGCCGTCCGGTATGAGTAAGAAGAAGCAAGCCAAGGTGAACGATTAGAAAAGTCGAAAGCAAAAAAATAAACGAGCCTTCAATACTTTTTTTCTCTTCTTCGACTCGATAAACCTTGTAACCATAAGAAACTCCGATAATTGCAGCCAGAGCATCTGAAACAGACAATACCATTATGGAAATCAAGTAGTAATCAGGCTTTTCAAGATAGCTGGTAAGAGAAAAAGTAAGGTAAATTGCTATGGGATGGAGCAGGTCACCCGAAGACTTTCTTTTTACTCCATGGACAGACGGCAACAAGCCAAACTTTTTGCTTAAAATCATCATGCCGACAAATCCTACGCATAAAGCCAGGACTGTCCAGTGGGAGTGAAAAATATAGGCGAAACTCAATGAGACAATACCGCCCGAAAGATGAACAAACTTTCTTGTAGCTTCCTGTGAGCAGAAACTAATGCCTCTTAATATTTCTCCTATACCAAATAGGGAGATAAAAATTGCCGAAACAATTAAAGCAGATCCTATCTCATTGACCCAGTAAACCATAAAACAGCCTTATAATAGTATTCAACTTGATTTTAATCGGCACTAACAGCATTTGCAACCAATTAATAAATTTGCCAGTTATTCTCCATTTGATTTTAATAACCGTTTCAAGACATTTAGATTGCTTCGTCGCTACGCTCCTCGCAATGACAATTTGGAGCTGTCATTGCGAGCAAAGCGCTTGAGCTGAGCGGAGTCGAAGCGAAGCAATCTTAGATATTCTAAATTTTTATATTTAATAAAAAAACAAAAATGTTTTGAAACTCTCTAATATCACTAAATGGAGAATTGCTATAAATTTGCGGACAAAAGAAAAATAAGATGTGCTATAATTTTTTCATGTTCAGTTTAAATCCAGCAAAAGTTATATGGCTTTTTATATTACTGATGTTGTCGTTGCAACCTTCGTTGTTGGCTTTGCCAGACATGGCAAAAGAAACAAGCTCAGTAATTATAACTTTTGATCCGTTAATCGTAAAAAATAAAAATATCAACGAGAAACTGGCTGATACTATTAAAAATATTTTAATAAATCCAGACAATGGTTTAATAAATGAAGTTGAAAAAGACGGAGCCAACTGGCTTTTCAGCAGCAGCAAAAGCGGCATTCAAACTGGTTTCATATATCCACGAAATAGTAAAAAGCCTTTGGAGCTTGTATTTAATCTGGTTGATCGACTACTTGAAAAAAGAAATGAACTATTAAACAGTTCTTCTACAATTTGCAGTTCAGATAATTTTATTGAACACTGTCCGGTTGGCAGTAATGCCGGCGGCCATCACCCAATAAGCGTTCTGACTGAAGGTTCTGCAAATATATACGAATCAGAGCTCAGGCAAAAATTAGATGAACTCAACTTGTTTTACCAACAAAAAAATTATGTAAACCTCAGCGATTCTGTTGTAATTCAAAAGCGAAATTCAGGCTTTTTCAGGCTTATTACGTGGCATAGTTCTACCAGCGAATGTTTTTATACAGCCAGTTTCATCAGCAAAAATTTTACCAGCTTTATCAATAACCCGTCCTGTTCCTATGAAATAATATACAGGCCCGGCACGATCAATCTTCTATTAAAAGCTGAAGCTCCGGAAAAAGAGCTGGCCGAAATTTACCGGAAAATCGACGATTTCTGCCAAAACCATTTTCGCCCCAATAAAAAAAATGACTGGGAATTTTACGAAAAAATCGCAAGACAGATTCTCAGACAAAATCTACGAGATTTTAATAAAACATTTCTGCAAAAAAGTTGGCTTAAGCACTGGCAGATTCAAGCAGTTTTGCCTGCTGACAAACTTCAATTCATCAGCCCCGACCAAAAAAAAGACGTTTTTTATATGCCGGACGAGCGCCGACTTTATTTCAGCCGCTCCCAAGAAAGTTTTCCACGAATGGTTGCAGCCCATAATCCAACTGCAGAAGGAGTAGCGGATATCGCAATCAAATTCGTTGCTTCAAGTCAAATAATAAGTCAGATAAAGCAGTCTCTGGAAACTGATTCGCCAATGGTTTTTCCATTCAGCTTAAGAAGGCTTTCAACAAATTCAATGATGGTAAAATTTAATGCTTTGAACAAAAAAATAGTTCACCAGATTGCCGTTCTGCGCTCCAGAATTTTTAATTCTCTGGCTGAAGCAAGAATTATCAAAGATCTTCCCGCTGAATTATCAGTTTCAATTGCAGCTACAAGTGATTTGCCTCCATTCCTGCTCAGAGGGCGCATGACTAAAGGCTGGCCCGAACAAAAAGCCAACTATTCATGGCGGCAGGCTAATTACGAAGATATCGCCGAAATTCTCGCAATCAAAAACAGCTCGCGACAATCTATTTTACGTAAATGGTCGCTTAAAACCATCACCGGAAGTGCAAAAGCTCATATCCTGGCAGAACTTGCCTCGAAGGGCCTGTTTATTAACAGCTTCGAGTTACATTAGAATTTTTTATTGCACAAATTCTTTACACCAGCCGATATATAACCTGACCTCTACATTTCGTCGATTGTTCAGGAGGCCTTAATGGCTGCAAATTACTCTGGAATAAGAGAGCTTCAAATTGCCCGCGGATTAATAACTCTGCGCTGGGCAAGTATTCCAATAATTTTTGGTTTCAGCATTTTCAGTAAAAACACACTGGGAATGAGTTTTCAAATTGAGCCGGTTTACATTTTATGTTGTCTACTGGCTTTGTTAAATGTGTTTTACACCGTACATTTTTCCATGTTGTCACGCCAGATGGCGTTTTCCAAGGGAATTCCCGGGCTAAAACGTTTTATGGGAAGCTTTTTAAGCAAATTTCTTAACAATATAAAATCTAAAGGAATAAAAGCTTTTGCTTCTTTACCGGCAGCAGGATTAAAACTCATTTCTATTCTTTATTTGATGCTGCTTGAGGCCTTAAAGGATGTGCCTTTCAATATTTTGTCTTTAGACAATGTGATGCACACACAAATTATAGGCGACCTTGTTTTTATAATTATGCTGGCAAGGTATACGGGTACAACCGAAAGTCCGCTGACTTTTCTTATGATCATTCCTGTTACCGTCGCAGGAGCGGTTATGGGAGCAAAAGCCGGCACCCTCTATGCATTAGCTGGAGTTGGCGCATGGTTTGTTACCGGAATTCTGGTAAAGTATGGTCTGTTAACCCATATTAAATTTTACTCTCCGCTCTATGGGGATTTAAGCCAGTGCCAGGGCTGGATAGTTTCAAATTCATTTGTTATGCTCGCAGGGCTTGGAGCTACGGCCTATCTTGCCAACAAGCTCACATCCATTTTTAAAGAGCGCATTTTTTATTTAAACTCACATCTGTTTAAAAGCCGAAACAACGCTCTTTCATCATCTTATACTGCTCAGCAAATACCAGAAGCCTGGATGGTAATAGATCCCGATGGAAATATAGATAAAGTCAAGCTTGATTACAATCAATTTTTTGCATCGAACCTGAGCGGAAAAAACCTTTTTAAAGAATATGAAGAGCTTGAGCAATATGGAATTGCTTATGTGGTTCAATCAGTTATAACAGGCGGGAACAAGCGAACACTCGAAAGAATTACTCTAAGCTCAAAAGAAGGCACCCGCCACCTGTTTGACTGTAAAATTTCCTCGTTTAAAAACAGCGAAGGTAAAACCAGATTATTGGTAATATTTAATGAACGAACCGAAGAAATTCACCTCAAAAACAGAGTTGAGCAGTTAAAAACTGAACTAAACAAGACAAAAGCTGAACTAGAAAGAACCAGTCTCGAAAACAAAGAAAATTTAAGAGCGTATCAGGAAACCTTGAAAATTGCCAATGAGCGATCTGTTGAAATAGAGGTTCTCAATCAGAAACTAAGTAAACTAAAAAATTCCGATTCCAATAAATCTAACCAGATTTCGAGCTTAATGACAGAATTGGCTTCAGTAAAAGCTCAGAACGACGAATTATCCCTTGAGCTTCAGTACAAACAACTCATGCTGGAAGATATTGTTGAAATGATCGACTCCTGTACTGAGCTAACCGCCCTGACAACTATGGTAGAAAAAAAAGCCAGAGAACTATTTGAACTGGATAACTCATGTTTGCATATTTTTCATTCGACCGAGTCTAAAACCCGCTTAAACGAGATTCTCGACACCAGAAAAGCTTCACCCCGGCTGCTCGACATACCGAGAAACAATCCTGAAGCTCTTTCGCCAGTCTTAAAGGAAGGCCGGCCGGTAATAATCAACGCTCAGATTACACCGGACAAAAACGCATCGATGGCAATTTCGAATGGACCGTTACAGCGTCTGGTAGCTTACATTCCCGTGCGCCACAAAAGCCAGGTTCTCGGCATGATGATGCTCGAACAATACGGGCAAAACAGTAAAACAGAAACTATGATCGAAGGACTGAGCTATTATCTTAAGCACTGTGCGGCTGCGATAAAAAATGCCCTGCAAAATCAGGATATCTGCGAAAAAAACAGCAAGCTAAATCTTAAGCTAACTTCGCTACATACCCAACTGGACAGTATAAAGGCCATGATTTTTAACCGCCCCGATGAAGAAAGCCAACCTTTTACCAAATTTCTTTTTGAATTCGGAAAAATAGTCGGACTAAAAGACGCACTAATGGTTAGAATTCATAATGATGGAAGCAGTGAAGCGTCTTCAAGACTTGACAGATCCAAAGGTCTTGAGCTTAACAACTTTGAAAACAAAGTGCTGCAGGCATTAAAAGAGCACCCGGACCATAAAGCGACTACAGAATTACTCGAAGAAGAAACGACCTGTTGCGCTTATCCGCTGCTTCAAGGCTCGCGTCTGCTTGGAATTCTTTATACCTATTACAATGAAGCAGAGCAGAATCATGAGAATCTGATTTTTACCGACTTCTGCGTCAGATTAGTTAAAGATCAGCTCGCGTTATATGTAATGAACGAAGAAAAAGAGCTCTGGGAAAGTTTTTACCGGGAAAATCTCTCGGCCTGAGTTATCTACAATTTATAATATTCTCTAAACCAGTTAACAAACTTCTCAACGCCTTTTTCAAGAGGTGTGGAGGGCGAGAAACCGGTATCACGCATCAAATCTTCTACATCGGCCCAGGTTGCCGGCACATCACCGGGCTGCATTGGCAGCATTTCTTTTTTTGCTTTTTTGCCGGTTTTTTCTTCGATAATTTCAATGAACTTTAAAAGCTCAACCGGACTGTTGTTACCAATATTGTAAACTCGATAGGGTGCGCGACTGGATGAAGGGTCAGGGTTTTCACCGGTCCAGTCAGGATCCGATTCCGGCACTCGATCCATAACCCTTACAATGCCTTCTACGATGTCATCGACATAAGTAAAATCACGGCTCATTTTTCCCTGATTAAAAACTTTTATGGGTTTATCTTCCAAGATAGCTCTGGTAAATAAAAACAAAGCCATATCAGGCCGGCCCCAGGGGCCATAAACGGTGAAGAATCTCAGACCGGTAACCGGCAGATCATACAAATGAGCATAAGTATGGGCCATAAGCTCATTCGCCTTTTTAGAGGCCGCATACAATGAAACCGGATGGTCTACATTTTGATGAACGGAAAAAGGCATCTGGGTATTTGAGCCATAAACAGAACTTGATGAAGCATAAACCAGGTGTTCGACCTTATTATGACGACAAGCTTCGAGAATATTCATAAAACCGACAATATTCGCATCAATGTAAGCATGCGGATTTTCGAGACTGTATCTTACTCCTGCCTGAGCAGCCAGATTTACAACTCTTTGAAACGAATTCTCAGCAAAAAGACTTTCGATTGCCTTGCGATCGGCAAGATCGCCTTTAACAAAATTAAAAGATTGATGATTCTCTAGAATCTTCAATCTATCTTGTTTAAGCTTAACATCATAATAATCATTCAAATTGTCAAAACCCGTAACTTCATGACCACGCTTTAAAAGACTTATAGTTAAATGAAAGCCAATAAAGCCGGCGGCTCCGGTAACCAGTATTTTCATATTTTTCTCCAACCGTTTTTTAGCGATGGTAACTTTTTACGCCATAACAGGCAAGAATTAAGTTAATTTTTTCAAAACTTAGAAAATTTAGATTTATATTGTACCCTTATGTTATAATTTCCCCACCAAAAAAGAGAAGGAGAAAGGAATGAAGCAATCAGGAAAAAGAGCACTTCTTTCGGGAAATGCAGCTATTGCCAGAGGTGCCTGGGAAGCCGGAGTAAGATTTGCATCAGCTTATCCCGGAACCCCGTCAACCGAGATACTTGAATTTTGCGGCACTTATGATGATATTGATGCCCAATGGGCAGTTAATGAAAAAACTGCAATGGAAACAGTTATCGGCGCATGTTATGGCGGAGCAAGGTCTCTTTGTGCCCAGAAACATGTAGGTCTCAACGTTGCCGCAGACCCATTTTTCACAGTTTCTTATACCGGCGTGAATGCTGGTCTGGTAATAGTTTCAGCAGATGATCCCGGCATGCATAGTTCTCAGAATGAACAGGACAACAGATTTTATGCCCGCATGTCAAAAATGCCTCTGTTTGAACCCTCAAACAGCCAGGAAGCCAAAGACATGACTGTTGCAGCCATGAAGCTTTCTGAAGAATATGATACTCCTGTCATGCTGCGCTGTACAACCAGAATCTCTCACTCAGAGGGCATTGTCGAACTTTATGACAGAGACAAGGCTCCGGAACGCAAGTTTGAAAGAAACATGGCGAAATACTGCGTATTGCCACATAATGCGCGTAAACTCCATGTTAAGGTTGAAGAACGACTTAAAAAATTAACCGATCTCGCCTGTAATTGCGAATACAACAAAATTGAAGATGGTGATCGTAAAGTAGGCGTCATTTCATCTGGAATCAGTTACAGCCATGCTCGCGAAGTATTCCCCAAGGCAGCTTTTTTAAAGCTTGGTCTGACAAACCCATTTCCGGCAGACCTGGTAAAGAAATTTGCCGATATGGTAGAGACCTTGATTATAATTGAAGAAAACGATCCATTTATTGAAACCGAAGTAAGAGCTCTTGGCCTGGCCTGCACAGGCAAAGACAAAGTCCCGGTTTGTGGTGAGTTAAACCCTGATATCATTCATTCTTCCTTAAAAGAATACATACAAGCAGATGAGCCTGAAACAATAGAAAAGTTCGATCAGGAAATTCCACTAAGACCGCCGGTTTTATGCCCCGGCTGCCCTCATCGCGGTGTTTTCTTCGTTCTACGCAAACTCGATTGCACCGTAACCGGTGATATTGGCTGTTACAGTCTCGGTGCATTTTCGCCCCATAATGCTATGCATACCATAGTCTGCATGGGCGCGTCAGTTACAAATGCGCTGGGCATCGAAAAGGCCATGAAAGAAAAAATACATGGCAAACTGGTAGCGGTTCTCGGCGAGTCTACTTTCATACACTCTGGGATTACGGGCCTCATCGACACTGTATATAACCAGGGCCGCCATGTAACCATAGTTCTGGATAATTCCATAACCGCAATGACCGGGCACCAGCCAAACCCGGCCAATGGAAAAACTCTTAAAGGCAAAGAAACAAAAACGCTCGATATAGAAGCTGTATGTAAAGCCTGCGGAGTCACTAACGTTCATACCATCGACCCCTTCGATCTAAAACAGGTTGAATCTACATTAAAAACTGCACTGGCAGACGAAGAACCATCGGTAATAATTGCCCGCCGCCCCTGTTTTCTGCTTAAAGGCTACAAGCCGGAAATCAAACTTGTTTCGATTAACAGAGACAAGTGTGTTAAATGCGGAATCTGTTGGAAACTCGGTTGCCCGGCAATTGAAGTAAGCGAAGAAGACGGCAAAACCATAATCAATACTACTCTGTGCGTTCATTGTGGCCTTTGCGCTGCCGTATGCCGTCCCGGTGCAATCACACAGGAAAAGGGGGCTCAATAATGACTACTAACATTTTACTATGCGGAGTTGGTGGACAAGGAACCCTGCTGGCAAGCAATCTGCTCGCAGAATGTGCCATGGAATCAGGTCATGATGTAAAAAAATCCGAGATTCACGGAATGGCTCAAAGAGGCGGTAGTGTTGTAAGCCACGTAAGATTTGGCGAAAAAATTGCTTCACCCATAATAAGAAAAGGCGAATGCGATATTCTTCTGGCCTTTGAAGAACTCGAAGCTTTGCGCTGGTCTGAATACCTTCGCCCGGACGGCCTGGTAATATGCAATTGCCAGAATATTCTGCCGATGTCTGTCTCTGCGGGTGATTCAGTTTATCCGCCCCAGATTATTGAAAAACTTGGGAATTTGTCAATCGAGGTTCTTGCAGTAGATGCGATAGGTAAAGCCAAAGAACTTGGCAATCAAAAATGCCTTAACGTAGTGCTGCTGGGTGTTTTAGCTCGTAAACTCGAGGCAATTCAAAAAGAAACCTGGGAAAAAATGATCGAGAAACTTGTTCCAGCCAAATACCTCGAACTCAACAAAAAAGCTTTTTCCAGCGGCATGGAGCTATTTTAAGTTTAAATAGCTAAAACTAAAAAGCTGTTTCGTAAAAAACTACGAAACAGCTTTTTTTATTGGATAATTTTTACAGATATTTTTTCTTCATTTTGCCGATCTGATTTTTAACTTTTCCATGCACTTGAGGAATTTTTGCAGTTGTTTTTGTAAGATTGTCACAAATTCTTGCCGCATTTTCTTTGTCACCCTGAATAAAGAAATTTTCGGCAAGCAACAAAGCCCATGGAACTTTTTTTATTTCCGGCCGGGTGCGAATCATATTAACGGCTATTTTTTCACATATATCATAATGCTGCTGTTTAAAATTTTTCTTGAATTCTGAAAAAGCCCTTTGTTCTTGAGGGTCGAACTGTAATCTGTTGTCGGCAGGCTTGAGATCTACTATGGTTAAAAGCTGGTTATCAGCATCGGCATCAGTCTGTGCGTCTTTTGCAGCAGAGGCAACTTTGCCACCATCATTGTGCACGGACTCTTCATTTTGGCCGTTTTGCACATTTTGAACAGCTTTTTGATCTTGTTGTGCAATTCTTCTTTTAATAACAGCACGCCTGACTATAAAGCTGCCAAATAAAAGAGCCAAAAGAACGATAACCGCCAGAGAAAGCTTCTTGTTACGCTTAAACCAGTTATCATTTCCATGCCCCGAACTGACAGGCATACCACTTTTCAAGACCTTATAAATTCTTATTTCTCTAGTTGCATTTTTTAGTTCCTGAGAACCCAGATCCACAGCTCCGAACTCATTCTGATTCATGGCCAGATAAGTCGATTCAGAAATAAAGACATCGTTGGTATCAGCATAAGTCTGAATTCTGGAGGCAATATTTACCGGGTCTCCAAAAAGGTCGCCATTTTCATCGACGCCCACTTCACCGGTGTTTATACCTACTCTGAATCTTACAAGACTCTCAGGATGCATCATTTGAGCATTACGGGCTTCAAGTTTTCTTTGAATTTCTATTCCGGCCTGCACAGCATTGGTTGGCGATTCAAATCTTACCAGAAAGCCATCACCCATTGATTTGACCATTATGCCATTCCACTTATCAACAATATCGGTTACAAACTTGAACATCTGATCATGAAAAATTTTCATCTCATCAATCGTCTGACGGGCACTCCGTTTGGTATAGCCCTGCATATCAAGAAACATGATTGTCATCAGACGATTTTCCATTTTTCTACCTCTTAAAGTTGATATTAACTTTTCAGCCTTTCAAGAAGATCTTTGAGGCTTTTGGCTCCAGGCGATGAAACAGGAACAATCTTCAAAGCTTTGCTTATCAATTGCATGGCCGCAAGTTTGCTGCCTGTTCTGGCAAGAATAATAGCCCAGTTATAGTAAATACCGCTATCTTCAGGATTTAAAGAAGCGGCTTTTTTATATGATTCAACCGCTTTATCAAAATTTCCGGTTTTCTGGTAGGCAAAAGCCATATTCGTCATAATTCTTGCAGTTGGTTTCTTATATCTTAACCCTTCCTGAAACTGTCTTAAAGCCTCTTCCCATCGATTGGTCTTTAAATAAAGGCTTGCCAGGTTAAATCTTATCGACGACATTTCCGGTTTTAAATGCAAAGCCTTTTTAAAAAATTCTATTGCCTCATGCAATTTGCCGCACCTGTAATATGTAATGCCAAGATTACTGATTGCCTGCACATGAAAGGGATCGAGTTCAACGGTTTTCTCGAAATATTTAGTAGCCTCTTCAAATTTACTGATTTGAAAATAAAGGTTTCCGACAAAAAAGTTCGCCATAAGATCGTGGGGATATTTTTTCAGATACTCAAGGGCAAGCTGTAAAGATTGCTTGAGACGACCTTCTCGAAAATGTTTTAAAAATACTTTGCGTAACTCATCCTTATTCTCGGGAACCTGAGCTTCTTGTTTCTCCTCTTCTTCTTTAAGGTCAGGCCCTTCAACATTCTGATCAGAATTTTCAGGAGCAAATTTTTGTTTAAAACCAGCAATAAAGCTTTCAGGTGGTTGAATTTTTTCGAGGGCACTTTTGAGTGGATCCTGTAAAGGAGTCACTTCAATTTCTTTTAGTGCAAGCCCTATCTGCCCTACTGCATAAGCAGCAGAGACTCTGGTAGAAATTTCTTTTGCACCAAGCATTTTTTCCAGATCATTAATAACTTCAAGATCCCCCTGACGAAAAAGGCTTTTGGTAACATTAGATCTTGTTCTATTATCGGGATCATTGAGCAGCGGACGTAAAACTTGAATCGAAGCTTCTTGAAGCACTTCTTCTATAGCCTCAACCGCATTGGCTCTGACTCTTGAATCTCTGTCTCGTAAGGCCGATTGCAGGGTCGGCAAACCGTTTTTATCGTTTATATGGCCCAAACTGGTAACAACAGCAGACCTGATTTTAAAATTTCTATCGGACTTCAACATTTTTACCAGCCAGGGCACCGCAGAGACAATTTTAAGCCTTCCGAGAGTAATGACCGACTGCAGCCTGACAAAAGGAATTGAATCTGACAACATTTTGATTAACAATTCTGTCTGAGCCTGACAAGCACGTTTTGACAGCGCTAAAGCCGCATTTTTTCTTACATCGGGGTCTTCATCTTTTAACAACTCGATGATCATCTCAAGCGCATCCGAGTGCTCAATAACAGAAAGAACATAGCCAAGCGTTGCTCTTATCCACTTTTCAGGATCATCGAGCATCATTTTCATATAAGAAGTAAGGTCTGATTTTCCCAGCTTGCCTGCCAGAACCATTGCATTACCGCGAACACGATTATTGGGATGCCTTAAAAAAGGCTGAATTAGATTCATAGCTTTTTCAGCCGGAAGGTCGAGTTTACCCAGACTTTCGATAGCATTTGCTTTTACACGATCATCCGTGTCTCTTAATGCCCTGGTAAGGGTTGGAACCGAGGTTAAATCAGCAATATCGCCTAACGCAGTAATAAGAGCAGATCTTTTGCGCTCGTTTCTTTCCTTGAGATAAAAAGCCACCAGCGGATTGGTGGCTCTGTGCGCACCCAGCTTCGCCAGAGCATCGACTACATTGAGAAAAATCCATTCGTTAGTTTCGCCCAGACAGCCTAACAGTGGTGAAACAGCAGAACTGTCTTTTAAACGCCCCAGCGATGTAATGCTGTTAAATCTTACATTGGGATCGAGGTCAGACAAGGCCTCGATTAGAGTTTTAACTACCCTCTCGTCTTTAAAAGCACCCAGGGCGATAGCAATATTCGGCCTGACTTCACGGTCTGCTTCTTTAAAAGCTTCAAGCAAAGGCTCGAGAGCGGAATAGTCACCAATTTCTGCCAACGCCAGGGGCATCTGCTCATCTTGTTTTTCTCTTAGCAGAGCCTCTATCAACGGCTCAACGGATTCAGGGTCACCTAACTTGCCAAGAGATTTAGCTCCTTCGCTTCTTAACCTGATATCTTTATGGGAAAGAAAGCCAGTTAACCTTTTAGTACATGGTTTAAGTAGCCAGAGGCCTCTCTGCCTCAAGTCCAATCCGTTTTCCAAGCTATCCTCCGACTCTCTCCTTAATCTGAAAAAGACCCGGAAACCGGGCCTTTAATCTAGCTGGAAATTTAGTTTAACCCATTCGAAGGTTCTTAACTCCAACCTTTTCGAATGCAACCTTCATTTTATTAATTCCATCATCGGTCGTACCAACTTCTAGAACTTCACCTGTGTCATCCCATACCTTATGGTATACCATTTCACCTTTGGTAAAAGTTTCATTCATGGAATATTCTCTGGCATCAGCTGATTTAGCTTTTGCCTTTTTTCTGGTTGCTTTACCTTCGCTGGCAGTACCAGCTTTTTTAATGGTCTTTGCACGTGCCATTTAGCAATCCTCCCCTTCCGGAAGTTGAACACTCAATATACTACAAATGCACGGTAAAAGTCAAATTTCAACGCTGCGTAATTGGTTCAGGCAGATTTTCTGCAATAACATTCATTATTAAATCTGAGCCATATCGCTCAGCATTCATTTCTACAAAACCATTGGTTTCATAATTAAAGTCGCTCAGCAACGAAGGTTTAACTTCAAATGTATCAAAATAAACAAGCCTGCCGGCTTTATTTACCAACTTACATTCAGCTTTAACCCATTCTTTTAACACAACCCTGAGTTTGAACATACTGCTCAAATCTTTTGTTAAATAATATTGCCACTGCATTTTATTTTGCCTTACTATAAATGAAACTGCGTATTCGTTATCAGCAGCTGAGCTAAGAACAGCCGACATTTTTTTATAATCCGGCACTTCAACCAGGTTCTCTTTATTGCAAATTATCTTCTCCTCTGGAAAAAAAAGAGCAAAAGAATCGTTAACAGCTTCAATCTGATCCTTATCAGCAGGAGTCTCTCCTTCGCCCCAGCCAATAAATGCAAAAACAAGTCTCGGAACCTGATCTTTTTTGATTATTCTTTCAATTTTAAGCATTGTTCTCAATCGAGCTACAGCTTCAGAAACTCCCAAAACTCCATCAGGAACCTCGACTATTGGATCCATCTCAAGTTTTCTCCACTCAAGATAAAAATCATCACAGGCACTGGCAACCGATTGTTGCAACATAAGAAACACTAAGAGTGATAACAGAGCAACCGGAAATTTTATTAATTTAATCAAAACGTAGTAACCTCCGGATCCTTTTCAATTAAACTAACACCGATTTCTTCGACAATCCTGGAGTCTGTTTTTCTCTTGCCGTCATAACGGCGCAAAGTAACCTTAACCCGCATATGCCCGGTTTCCTTATCAATTGTTATATCGTCCGGAGTAGAAATTGAAACCGATTCGACATCGTTTAGCGTCATTTTTAAATTCATTGAATCCCGACCCGGAAAATTTGCCATATCCGCTGGCCGCAAAGTAGCCGGAGGAGCACAATCAGATGCAAATTCATCCCAGTCGCCTTCTGCTTTCAATATAAGCTTATCGCCTCTGCAGAGCAAGGCTACCCCGAGCCATGACCCGGTTTTTTCAGCAACACCATAGTCAGGCTGCCCCTCCTTATAAGACTCGGTAATTGCAAAAAACATTAAATCGAGGTCTTGGCCCCTAACTTCAAAATCCGTATCTTTAACTTTGTCGTTAATACTAATTGGAAGAGTCTCTACTCCCAGGGTGCCTTCGGTTCCTATGCTATGGGCGTTGTTTGCTTTTTCCAACAAATCTTTCAATCGAGCCAGGAATACCTGTAACCGTTTCTGGTTTTGAACCCGCCAGGCGCCGGAACTGAATGATTTACTGCTGCTTCTAAAAACCATGAATATGGAGGTGATAAATATGGAAAGCACAAAGGTAGCAATCATTATTTCCACAAGTGTTACGGCTTTTGTTTTTCTACTTTGTCTATACATAGTTTTGTACCATTAAGGAGCCGGCGGAGGTGGAGGTAGAACCAATGAGCGGCTCGCGTCATAGGTGACGGTGAAATTCTGCGAATAATCTTCCATCTGAACGTTCACAACTATATCTATCATATCATGGTCAAACTTGCTCGATGAATTAACAATATATCTGGTGTTATACCCCTCTATCGGAACAGGATCGGCAATACCATCTCTATCCTGGAGAATGCTACCCTTGTCTCCTAGAAATACCGCATAAGGTGATGGATCAAATACCGGTAAATCAGGATCTCGCGGTTTTTTTTCATCGGCAATCTTATAACGATAAGCATGATAAAAATCTGCAGGCAAGGCTTTGAATTTAAGAACAGCAAGCCTTTGAATACCGCGGGCAAAAAAATCAGCCTGAATCTGCTTAAGCCTTTTAGGGTTCGAAGTAGACACTTGCGACACATTACGCATGTATGACATACCAAGTATCAACATAAACAGTGATAATGACAAAACCAGGATCAGTGCTATTCCTCTGCGATTTACCATGTGCTCTCCAGATCTACCATCATACTAACAGCTTGAACTTCGCGATCAACTTCTACGATTGGTTCAGTCCAGGTAACTTTAGCAGTCACCTTTATTGTCCGGTAACGATTTTTCTGAGCATTACTACCATCGAATTTAGCCAATTCAGAAGTTTCTGCACCAAATTTATAGGTTGTAACATCATCAAACTCATAATCATTATCAATTTCAAATGGCCTTACTTCAAAAGATACGGGAATTTTTTCAAACTTTACCGTTACCTTATAATCTGTTTTATCAACCTTTATATCTCCAAGAGCTATTTCATAATCAGTATCTTTAAAAATAGTATCTTCAACCGTAATTTCAGTATTTCCTGCCAGAAGTCCGTCAGAAACCTTTTCGTAAGAAAGAGTCAAAACCTGATTCATTTTCTGCTCGAGCAATTGAATTGACAGTACATTGCGAAAATCTTTTTGAGTTCCCCGATGGCCATAGCTGATAAGGCCTGAAATCGAAAATGCCGAAACAACCAGAATTGCAAAAGCAATCATTATTTCAATAAGCGAAATGCCTGCCCTGTAAGGGCAGCCACTTCGCTTATCTGGATTAAATGTGTTGTTTTGCTTCAATTAATTGTCGTCTCTTTGTCGCTCGATAATTCTTACATCAAGTCTGGTATTCAGAACTTCGAGATCTATTTCCATTTCTCGCTTATTACTACTGTTACCGGCAGTTGCAACCGGCTGGGCTGGATCTGACGGCCAGCCTAGAGCATCGTCTTTACAGCGAACCGTAATTTTATAAGTACCCGGCTCTCTGAAAAGATGCTTTTGTTTGCTATTGGTAACGAAAAATTCTTCGTCACCTGCCAATCCACCATCTTTAATTATGCTGAATTCTTCGATTTCGACCGGCGAACAGTTGTCGAATGCTACAACTTCAAAGAAAGCCGGAACATCAACCTCAAGTTTGGAGGTTTCATTTGCGCCGGTTCTATAGAATTGGGTTGTAACTTCATCAAGCGCAAGAAACTTGAAGTTGTTGTCTATACCGGCTATTGTGCCGCTTAATGATAATGGACCATTGGTGACATCGCCAAAGAGGTTCTTCCATTCGCCCCAAGCTTCAGCTTTCAAACGACCAGGTGCAACATACTCGAAATCGTCGTATTTCAAGTCTTTCATTTTTACAAAGATATTCGGCCTGTCGTTATCTCTAATCACAATTTCACCTGATTCATAAAAGTTACCCGACCATTTTTTGCCACTTGGCTCCTGCCAGTATAAACCATATTTTAGATTTTTATAATCAGCTACGCTATTAGCATAGTCGGTATCCATGTAGGGATAGTAGTTTTTATTAAGTTTATCGTAGGCAAAATGTATTATATCTTCAACCTTCATCGTATATTTTCGATATGAAAACGACGGATTGTATTGATCTGAGGATATCCAGGAAATGCTTTTAAAGCTGTCTTTATCAAGATCTTCGGCAAGCAACTCACAATTTGCCTCGTCGAGTGGCGTCTTGCCGGTATATGGAATACTCTTATAGTGATACCAGGAAAGGTGCGGTGGACTTAAAGTGCCATCGCCAATCGGCACTAAACCGCTGGTGTTGTAGTAGCCGAATCTTGCAAACAACAAATCGGTATTATGACTCATCTTGATAGAAGGAAAGAATTGGTCAGAATAGGATTCCTTAGCGGCAAAAGCATTGGGATTGTTGTCGGCAACCACAAAAACTATCTTGTCAGGATTACTTTTGCCAGCAGTATTTGCAAGGGTTTCACCGGTTGTACCATAAAGAACCTTGTGAGAGCAGAAGAAAGCCTTGTTGGTCTCACTTACACCAGGCTTAGGCGAATCAGAATCATAATAAGGATTATCAAAAGATATTGCCGGTCCGGTTTCATCAGTAACAATAACTTCTGCCTGAGCTTCTATTTTTACAACTTTCGGAATTGAAATACTGACATACTCATCTTTAGCAAAATCATAAATATATTGTTTATATTCGTAAGCCCTGCTGCCTTTAACTGTAAATTCATAAGACCTTGGCTGTGAGGGCACTTTAAACAGTTTTTTAATTTGCCCGGATGTTATCACTTCCTCCTCAGTCTCAATTCTCACGTTCATACCCTCGCCGTTTACCCAGGTAACGTCTGCTGTCCATGAATAAGAAGGTTCTTCACTTATCCATTTAATCGAATTGGTTGCAATTTTCGGGTCCCCGGGATTGGGATGAGGTGGATCGTCCTGTTTCATCTGATCAACTCTATCTAAACCATTATCAAGATTGGTCAAACTATCACGAATTTTAAAAGACCAATCGCTTTTTTCCTTTATAACAAACTTTGGATGTTTGATCGCCGGCGGGACGGCGTCCTTCCAGCCTGACCAGGACTGGGCATCTGATTTACTTGGCCTGTAATTATAACTGCCCGCAGATCCCGGCATACCGCTCATAATAACACCTTCGCCCTGAGGATCTGGTGGCGGCGGGTAATATTTAATCGCAAAGGTGCACCAGGAATAACCGTCACCGTCTTCAGCAGCTGCAGTATAAGGACCGGTTAAAACCGTATCTTTTTTGTCTGCCATGTCACCTGGATCAAGTTTTGAATAATCATAATATTTATATCGAACTTTAACCCCAACCTGGTATTCACCACCGGGGAAAGATCTTACCAGACGATAGTCTCCGTTTGTTCCATTTTTTTCCTGGTTTAAAATCTCATTATTTACTTCATTGCCATGTCGGTCTTTGAGCTGTATTATTTTCCAGTAATATTTAAGGGAGTCCTCGTGAGCAGTTGAAGGGAAACGCCCAATTCTATTATCTCCATCTACATCATCCCCCAGGTTGCCGGTATTAACACCATTAACATCGAAATCAGGGCTGTTTTCTACTTCGAAAACATAATATTCATCTTCCTTGTATTCATCCAAATCCTCGTAAATCAAATCAGTTCCTGATATTTTCAGGGGACCGGCGACATCACACACAGCATCGGTGTTTGTTACTTCGGGAGGTGTTGCGCTGTTAATAACTGCTAATTCTGTCCTATATTCAGTATCGACAACGGGGCCATACTGAACAAAGCCGGTTAGCCAAACCCAACTGGTTAAATCAGAAACATCTTTGCTATAAAAATCGCGATAGAACTTATTCGAACCAAGCAAGACCCCTCCGGGAACTTTGTTGATAGCCTTGGTATAATAATCTCGCTTAAAAACAGTTTTATAAACATTCTGTTTGAAATATGCGCGATACCTGTTAGGCCACATAGAGTTCGGATCAATATGATAAGCATCTTTGGGTTCGAAATCAGCAGATTTTGAAGGTTCAAAATTTGTTTTTACCAGATAAAGATGACCAAAGCCGTCTGCACCTATCGAATCAGGTGCTATGCCGTCGTCATCGACACTGATTTCCTCCGGCAAACCCGCAGAGCCTCCTTCATTGCGCGCAAACTTGTAAACTTTTCTTTTGGTTTTATCATAAACGTATACAATTCCACCGGTAAGCCACCATTGGTCTGAAACAGCCAGGTCTTCAATTTCATTAATCAACATGCCTGAGGGGGCAGCTGCATCGAGCATCCATTGATTAATAACCGATTTGCCTAAAGCATAAACATAACTTGCGTCATTGAATTTAGAAGAACTGACACCGATAAATTTTGTG
>JBNJGH010000062.1:0-20924 GCA_051747585.1 Candidatus Rifleibacteriota bacterium | reverse complement strand
CTTTTATGCTGGTTTGTGCTTTCTTTTAAACAACAGGAATATAGAAATGAATTGTTTGCAAAGGCAGAAAAGCTGCTTGAAAATTTTCATGCTGAATTTTCGTTTAAAAACGCTCTTGATTCTCAGGTTAAATCACTGTTAAGGAACATTGTCAACACAACACCGAAGCAGGCTGCCGAGATTTTCAGTGAATGGAAAAAAGACAATTTGATTCCATCAGATGCTGCCGAGCTGGTTTTATTTCGAAATGGAAAACCACTTGGTAATTTAAAGCATGCAGCTGACTGGCAACTTTTATTAGAAAACCTTGATATTGGGCAACACCCTTTAAGAAGAAGCATAACGCCCAAAAAAAATCGTATTATTAAGCTGTTACATGGAGGCGTTGGTTTTGAGACTTTACGGGCTAAACCGCTATCTTTGCAAAAGCTGAACCGTGGTCCTGAAACCTCTTATGCGGCATGGTATAAAGCTGAGTCTTTAAATGACAAGACGGTTGCAGTCAGCGCTGCAATTTTTCTTCTCCATAAAGGGAAGTTTCCCGCCAATTTTCTTGCAAATCATCAGTTAAGAAAGAATAAAATAGACGCAGGCACAATCAGCTATGTTGATTTGTTCAACCCTTCATTTTCAATAATTAACAGTCATTATTTGAATGCTTTTGATCTGGCTGCGCTGGTAAAAACCTTTGCAATTAAAAATCAAAGTACTTTAATAAATTTTGAAGGGCATGAGATTCTTTTGTCGGTAAAGCCTGATGGTAGAATTCTTGTCTTTGCTCCTGACAATCTTGAAGTTCCAATGCCTCTATGGGTTTGGGCTTTGCCATTTTTCTGGCTGCCACTGGTCGGATATTACTTTCTAATTAATCGCTCAACGGGAATATTATCTTTAAAAAATCTGGTAGCAGGTATTTCATTTGTTGGCATTATTTTGCCCGCCACAATGGTTGCTGTTTACTGGAGCTTTTTTTTAGAAACACAAAGAGAAACCCTGAAAATAGAATATGCAAAATTGCTCGAGTCCTACTTGTTTCAGGTAGATTCTTCTCATAAAGTTCAGCTTAGAAAAAACAAATACAGATTTAAAAATATTTTTGAGATTTTTGACGGTAGTCAGGATAGCCTGCAAAAATTTATTAATGAAACAGTTCGTCTCGAAATTGCCATGATCGTTGATACGACGCTGTTGGTAAATAACAAAGGCAAATTTGTCAGGCCCAGTTCCAGTTCTACGAGCAGAACCAGAGGGCTTGTTTTTTTCCCTATGGAATACCGCAAAGAAGTAATCAAACAATATTTAAAACTTGGTTGGGTTCCTTTGAGTGAAGAAATCAGTTTTGCATTACAACCGAAAGAAGCTAGCCTGAACGAATATTGCAGTTTTACTTCGAAACGGAGCAAGGTTGTATTGTCTTCACTTGGGAAAATGGCCGGTCGAGATATAGTTGATTCATATAATCTTGAGCATGGTTTTTCTGTTTCCAAACGGAAAAAAAATGTTTCTGAGATAGTATTGGGAACTTTTGCCGAAGATTCAGATGTGAATCCGGTCCAGATTATTGGGCAGAATCTTGGAGACTATGTTGAGTTTGGCTTCGGGCGGTATCAATCTCGTAATTTTGTCGATGTATTAACCGATACCAGTGGTAAGGCCCTTTATTGCGCCATTCTTTATGGGATGGCTTCTCTTTCTATTAACCAGTATTTTGACAGTTTGTTTGCAAAGCCTGAAGAATGGCCTCAATCGGTAAAATATTTTGCTATTTCCGGGCTGCCATTAAGGCTGAGTTACCCATGGCTCGATACCTGGCAGAGAATGGAATCCCTGTTAAGAATGCTTAAGCCACCTAGAAATATACTGGTTGATGAGGTTTACATTAATGGCGAGAAAAATCTACGCTGTGCATTCGTAGGTCGCAGTTGCCGTGATTACATTCTGATAGCCTGTATGCCGATTAAAGTAATCGACAAGGCAGTAAACAAATATCGAAACTTTATTTTAGCCGGACTGTCTTTGTTGTTTTTCCTTTTAATTTCAGTTTATTTGAAATTGAAAACTAACATTATAAATCCCTCTAATGAAATTATGCAGGGAGTAAGGGCTCTAAAAGAGCGAGACCATAATGCACGTATTAAAATCAAAACAAGTGATGAATGGGAAAAACTGGGCAATACATTTAATACCGCCTTAGAGGGTATTAAAGAACTGGAAGTTGCCAATTTTGTCCAAACAAGTATTTTGCCGGCCGAAGAAACCATTACCAGGAATTGTGCCTTTTTAGGCAAAACTCAATCTGCAGAAGAAATTGGCGGGGATTACTACGACAATTTTGTTTGCGCCGAGGGGCTTGTTTTTATAATGGGGGATGTTTCGGGGCATTCTATTTCTGCTGCTCTGGTTGTTAATATGGCTAAAGCAGCGTTTTGCGCTTTGCATGACTCAGGCTTGCGCAGCCCTGATCAAATATTGCAATCTATGAATGATTTTTTGTTAGAACATCTGAAACGAATAAAAATGATGACCTGCTTTTCTGGCTTGATAACGCCCGACGGCGAACTTTTATACAGCAACGCCGGGCAATCATATCCATTTCTTTTAAGCAAAAATGAAACAAGTTGCTTAAAGCAGATTGGTTATCCTCTGGGTTCTACCGGAAAAGGAAAGTTCAAGCTTTCAAGAATTAAATTGCCTCAAAAATGTCGAATTGTCATGTTCAGCGATGGCTTAATAGAGGCGGCTGACGAAAATGGGCAACAATTCGGCTACGACCGTCTTGAAACCATGGTTAATAAACTGGGGCTTGATATTTATAGAAGTGAATTTATCGAAAAGGCATACAAAGAATTGAAAGCCTTTACTGGGACAGTCCCCTGGGATGACGATGTAACCCTGGCGATTGTCGATTACGAAAAAAACGATTGAACCTTGTTGTCTTTATCTGTTAAATCAAATATACTCAGCTGGTTATGAGAACAATACTAAGAATTCTGGCTTCTCTTAAAAGTGCCGTCCTGATTATTTGTGCCCTTACCATACTGTCTATGCTGGGAACTTTTATTCCCCAGTCAATGGAGGCACGTCAGTATATGCAGATGTATCCGAAGGCAGGGCATCTTATACTCTACCTTGGTTTCGATGATATATATCACAGCTTTATTTTTCAGTTCTGTTTATGGTTTTTGTCAATTTCGACTCTTGTGTGTATTGTTACCAGGTTGAAAGCAACCAGAGGACGACTTGTTAACCGACTTAAAAATGCAAAAGTTAAAGAACTCGAAGCTTATACTGTTGTAGAAGTTGTCGAACTCGAAGATTCAAACCGGGTCGAAGAGGTTTTTTCAAAGAAAAGAACGCTGCCTGATAACAGGGTTTTAGCTTTTCGCCGTAGTGGAAGCTTGTCGTTACTCGGTGGGCTTTTTATTCATATTGGCTTTCTTGCAATTCTTGGCGGGGGATTGCTGGGCCTTGCTTTTGGTGTAGAAATGGCAGTAAGAGGCAGAGAAGGCGATAAAGTGCCTGTTCCATCGCTGGAGGTGGTAAGAGCAGCACAAAAAGCCGATAGATTAAGCCGTGAAGCCAGAAATATGCGCTATTTTTCTCCTGAAGCACCCAGCCTCAATGTTGAGCGTCAGAAAATAAAAAAACTACATGAACAGTATTCGCAGGGACTCGCCAGCCCCTCTTTTAAAGTTGTTTTCAATCGCTTATGGGTCGACCGTCACAAGAACGAAGGAGGTAAAGCAGCTGGAATAAAAAGCTGGAATTCGGCCGTTTCTTTTTCTAAAAAAGGTGAAGTTCTTGCCAGTGGTGTTGCCAGGGTCAACCAGCCGGTAACATTTGAAAAGTATACTTTTTATCAGGCAAACTGGAATAAAATATACAACAAGGTTGTGCTTAAAGTTGAATTGCTCAAAGATAAAGAACACTGGCGGGAATTTGTTACCCCGGGTGCTACTTTCCCTGTTATGATTGAGCTCGAGCTCGAAAAGCCGGTACAATTTTCCTGGTCACCTTTAAAGTTTGTTCTTCATGATTTTATGCCGGATTTTAGAATTATAGACAAAAGGTTTGTTTCTGTTTCAAATCAGCTAAATAATCCCGCAGCCAGGTTGGTTGCCTACGGTGAAAAAGAAGAAACCGTCGGCAGGGCATGGGCTTTTCCGGCAGAAAACGTGTTCTCTGCATCACATGTTTCTAATCTGCCATTTTTGTTTACTTTTGTTGGGGCACAACCTGAATATGAAAGCGGTCTGCAGATGACTTACGATCCTGGTAAGCCCATCGTGTGGGCAGGCTGCATTCTTTTTACTCTCGGACTCATTATGACTTTTTACATAACCTATCGTGAAGAGTGGATAATTTTATATAATGACGGCACTGCAAGATTAATTGTTACGGGTAATCGCCCGCCTGAAGCCTTAAGCGAACATCTTACCCGGTTAAAAGACGAAATACTCTTAACCCGGAAAAATTCAAAAACGGATAACTCAGAAAATGAATGAAACCAATATTTTTACCCTGTCTACTTTTGGCTATCTGGCAGCCTTTATTCTTTACACTGCTGCTGTCAGTTTAAATAAAGATCGACTTTACAAAGCAGCACGGTTTTGTTTGGCTCTGGCTTTTTCAGCAGCATTTGCCGGCATGGGTGTGCGCTGGTACAATGCCGGGCATCCTCCTCTTTCTAATATGTACGAATCGATGGTTTGTCTTTCAACCTTTGTTGCGGCTGCTGGCTTCTTTTTTACCTTGAAAAGACCGTTCCCTTTGTTAGAAGCTGGTTCCGCAGTTTGTTCGATATTGATGATCGGCATAGCCTCTCTTTTCTCCTCTCAGATTAAACCTTTAATACCGGCATTGCAGTCATACTGGCTTCATTTGCATGTTTCGCTTGCTTTTGTCGGCGAGGCCTGCTTTGCTCTTGCTTTCATGCTCAGCTATATGCTTTGTTTGCGAAGTTTTCTTGTAAATGAAGGAGGTAAAGTTAGTATAAAAGAAAAGGGATTGGCTTTGTTTGTAGTCGGAGGTCTTCCTGTTTCTTTTTTCGTCGGAATGACCCTTTTGTATTTTCATCTCAAAGACCATGCTGTTTATCAACAGCGGGCGGATACTCTTCTATACTGGGTGCTTTTGCCTGCTTTGCTTGCAACTGTTGTTCTCGTTTTTCTTATCTGGAAATACAAAAAGTTTTTTGAGTCGGGCACAAGCAGATTACTGCCAGAAACACAGGTGCTTGACAACCTTACTTATAGAGCAATAGCTCTGGGGTATCCTTTATTTACGGTTGGTGGGCTTATATTTGGCATGATATGGGCGAACAAAGCCTGGGGAAGATACTGGGGCTGGGATCCAAAAGAATCCTGGGCCTTGATTACATTTCTCGTTTATTCAGCTTATTTACATTTACGTTTGACAAGAGGTTGGCGAGGTGTTTGGACTGCTGCGGTCTCGGTACTTGGTTTTATTGTTACGATGTTTACTTTGTTTGGGGTTAACTTTTTAATAAGTAGTTTGCATTCTTATGCCGGCGGCTAATTCGACTTATCTGCCCGCTTCTTTCTGCTTTTGCTCGTTAAACGCTTTGCTTAACCATTCATAAGATTCTGCTAAAGAAAACTCAGATTTTACATGCATAGAATCTTTAAGGTTTTTCCAGCCCTTCTTAAAATCAGTTAATTCAGGCAACCGACCAATAGTTTCGGGGGCAATTGTATCCCAGACTTCTTCCAGGATCATTGCCGAAACATGCTCGAAGTCTATGTTGCCTTGAGGTGTAATTTTTCCAGGTAGATCATCTATATTGAATCTTGGGTTAAGGCTCACCCTTTTGCCTGGTGTTGCTGCAAAGTTGTTGTTTTCCAGCTCTTTGCGTAGATTTGCCGGCCAACTTTGATATTCATCGCTGCTGACACCGGTTCTTAGAGCTTTAAAATTGGCTTTAAGCTGTTCGGGGCGCAGTTCACATCTGTTGCAGATTCGTTCTGCTACCTTTGCTGGTGCGATATGTAATTGAAAAGGGCCAAAGCAAAGCCATAAGCCTGGTAACTCCTGAACATCCCAGAATTTGTAGACTGCTTTGCCAAATGGATAAAATAAACGACAACCCCAGATGCTGGTTTCGTTAAATTCGCAGGCAAGGTCAAAAACCTGTTGTGAGCCTTCTTTAATATCTGTCAGCAGCTTTTTTACGACGCTTTCACGCTGCTGTCTTGTCAGCAAGGGTTTAAGGTGCATGTACGCACTTAGTAAAGCATTGAGTAACTCTGGTTTTTCAGATCGGCCGTGGTTTGCAATGCGCCCTAAAAGAGTGGTGCATTGGGGCACTTTGCCAAGCTTACCGGCTGTTCCCTGAAACGCTTTAATCGATACGCTAATTGCAAGGTATTTATGTTCAGACCATAAATATTCGTAAATGCCGCGGTGATTGGGTTGAAACATTAAAATAGGGCCGGTTGTCTTTTATCAGGAATTCCAATCGTCGTCCCGGAAAGTTACAAAGGTCTTCCAGCTTCCGTTTTTGTATCTGCTGACTGTTCCGCCAATGGTACCAACCCATAAAGAATCGTCTTTAACGTTAAGAGAATGAATGCTGTTCTGGTGCAAGCCGTTTTTGTCGTTATGAACTTTCCAGGTTTCGCCGTTATACTGTGCAAGACCCATTGGTGTAGCTACCCATACGGTTCCATCACGAGCTATGGCGATGTCTCTTATTACATCGTTCGGAAGCCCATTTTCGGTTGTGTGTCTTTGCCACTCTTTTCCTTCGAGATTACAGCTCGATAAACCTGCATTGGTCCCTATCCATATCGTGCCTTGCTTTTCATCAACGTTTATGCAGGTAATATAATCAGAAATTAAACCGTCGGGTCGTTGCGGACTGGTACGGGTATTTTTATCGGTAAACTTTGTAACCTTGTCTCCATCGTGGATATGCAATCCCTCGCCGAAAGTTCCGATCAACAATTTGTCGTTAAAAGTCGCGTATGCACGTTTGTAGGTGTTTAACAAGCCGTCTTTACGAAAGAATTTCATCCAGTTGGTTTCAGCATAACTGGTTCTCGGAAAGAAGAATATGCTAATCAGACTGATAAGTATGAAAATAAAGAACCATCTTGAATTTGTTTTTTCCATTTTCGTCTGCCTCGTTGTTTTTGAATTTGTCTATGTATCTCTATGTTTACCTTTATCGGTAAATTTAGCTTAAAAATTAAGCTTTAACTTATGCTATTTAAATAAAGGAATGTTAAGCGCAACCGATCCGCTGGCACCCTGTAGCTTCATTTCCGAAATTACCGGTATCGGTTTTCGGGGTTCGGGCTTGAACTTGGTGAAATTTACTGGAGAGTCAAAATAATGTTTTACCAGAGTATTTTTGCCTGATTCAAAGCCTACATAAGGAAACCTGACTCTCTTATAGCTTCTTGCCAGACCAAAAAAGCGATCAAATTTCATTTCTATTTCTATTGCCAACATTCCCGGTGGAATATCGCGAAGATTTTTTTCATAGCTGGCGGTAAATTCTTTCCCGAGTCCGTCGGTCCAATTCTGAGAAAAATCTTCACTTTTTATTTCCTTTTCGGTCATGGGTATGTTTCCGACATATTCGTTGTTAATGTAGATCTTTCCGTATGGTGGCATGCGTTCAGGATTGGGGCCCGTATAATATAACTGTATCGTTAAAGTAGATTTTTTCAACGAATTGTAATTTAAGGCGGGGTCGTGCAGCTGAGCTCCGCATTCAGGGCACAACATATTTAAGGCAGAAATACCTTGTGCACCACAAACAGAGCACTCCGCGGCCATAAGCGGTCCGGAACACAATATAACAAGAGTTAAGAGTAGAATTGTTGCCCTTATATTTTTCATTTTATCTTAACTTATCTATCGGTAAAACTTTGTTGGTTACTAAGTTTTAAATTGTTGTCGATAAGAAACTTAATATCCTTCCAGGAGGAAAAATATGAAAGCTTTAATTATATGGGTGACGGGTCTTTATTCTGTTTCGTTGATAGCATTTCTGGTATATATCAGAAAAACATTCTTGCAGATAACCGGCGAGGGTTGCGTTCCCTGCATAAACTTTGATGAGTTCGAAAGTTCTACTGAGAACGATAATTAAAAACAGTAATTATCCAATTAGTTATATTAGCGAGTTTCAAGACATTTTGTTTTTTTGTTATATATTAAAATTTAGAATACTAAAGATTGCTTCTTCGTTCTGCTTCGCATAAAGCTTCGCAGAACTCATCGCAATGACAATTTGGGGCTGTCATTGCGAGCGAAGCGCTTGTGCTGAGCGGAGTCGAAGTAAAGCAATCGAAATGTCTTGAAACGGTTTCATTAAACAAATGCAGAATTACTTAATTAAAAAGAAATTGCTTGCATAAAACAGGGTTGAAACACTAAGATAAATAATAATTTATTTATCTGGTGACCTTTATGCCTTTTGACACAAAATTTGAATTTATCCTGCAGTTCGAAAAGATTCTGGGTGATATGAAACGCAAAAACCCCGAAACTTATGGTCGCAATATTCAATTTTTAAGCACTGAATCGATCGAAACTGTGCGCCCCATACTGCAAAAATTCTTTCCATCAGATAAAAAACTCATCAATACTTTAAGCAGAAAAGATATCGATCTAATGCTTATGCGTATTTTAAGGTCAGAGGTCGCGGGCTTTCAGCATGAAGGCGAAAGGTTGCTTCGAAAAGCAAAGGCGATAATTTCTCAGTTCGGTTTTTTGCCGCCGGTAGAATTCTTTTACGCTTATAATGGTGCCGAGCTTTTTGATGCAATGCTTGATCGAATTTATAAAACTCTTAAAAAAAGAGGACGTCCCCAGAGTTTGTCTGAGGTCTGGAAAAGGTTTGCTTCGCCTTTAACAGCAAGTTTTGAGCTAAAAAATATATTTACCAAAGATATGTTGTTTAAAATAAGGCAGCGATTAAAAAATTATCTTGAAAAGGATCCAAGATTTTATCTTGATGCAAGGAGTCCAAAAAAACTCTATGTTGCATTGAGTGAATGGGGCGAGTCTGGTTCTCGCGATTAGTGATAAACAATAAAGAACATTGTCTGAGGTGAAAGGTAAATAAATGAGAGTCGCGGCATATTTTTTGGTTTGCCTGGCAGCTATTGTTATTCTTTTCTGGTCAGCCCAACCTTCGTATTTGAATCTTTTTGCCGCTCTTCTGCTGTTGCTGGCGTTGCTTAAAGCATTCAAAGCTCATCTTGTTGACCAGAAAAAGCTTAAAACTCTCTGTGATTTTTATCAGCGAGTACATGCTTTTGACGAGCTGTTTCTTTTAAAAGATGAACGGCCATACAAAAAAATACTCGAAGTCGTTGTTCAAACAGGTGACTTTGACTGGGCTGTTCTATTTCTTATGGACTTCGATAAGGATTCTTTTATAGCAACTGAAAGCGTGGGGATAAAGCTTGAGTGCTTCAGCGAAATAGGTTTCGATCAAGTCGACGTTTCCCCTGATCAGGGAATGGAATTTTCTTTAAAGCTGCTTGAGCTGGCATTCAAAAGATATGAGCTGCGCGGGGCTTTAGCCGGTGCAGCAATCGAAAAAAATTCGGTTTATTATGGCTGTCTTCTGGTTGGCAGGCATAATGATAACGATGCTTTAACAGAAACAGATTATTTAAGACTAAATATGCTGTCTGAACAGATATCAATCAGTTTGCACAATTACCGACTGCATAATGAATTGACCTTTAGAGCCGAACAGCTTATAGAAAGCCAGAAGCGGCTAAATAAAGAATTAAAAATGGCCAAGCTGGTTCAAGATAATGCTATTGCTACTGAGCCGCCTGAATTTGAAGGTATTAACAGTGCTATATTTGTTCAGCCGGCCAGAGAAATCGGGGGGGATTTTCTTAAATTCTATAACAGAAGTAAAAATCAATTGACCATTTTGCTCGGAGACGTATGTGGAAAAGGTGTTCCTGCAGCTCTTATTACTTCAGTTGTTTTGTGTCTTTTTCAGGAAAAAATTGCCGTTTGCTCTGAACCCTCTGATATTTTGCTGCAAGTTAATCGTTCATTGAAGAAATTTCTCGGAACGAACTCAATCTTAAATTCAACTGCGGCCTTCGGTGTAATAGATGTAGAACAAAAATTATTTCGTTATGCCAGTGCCGGCCATGATTTCCCTTTGTTAGTGAAGGGCGAAAATCATGAAATTATAGAACTTGAATCAACCGGAACTCTTCTGGGACTTTATGATGATAGCGATTTTTTTACTCGAGATGTAACGATTAACTCTGGCGACAAGCTTGTTTTATATTCTGATGGACTTGTAGACTTTTTTGAACTTGAAGATCCTGATTGTGACGGCTTCAAGAAGTTAAAAGATTTCTTAACCCAACATAAAAGCAATGAGCCTGAAATTATTGTAAAACAAATTAAAGAGATGGTCGAAAATAAGAATGCGCTTTTAAAGGATGATATAACCCTTGCAGTACTTGAATTAATCTAAATATATAATCGATCAGTCGCTTTAATGAAAAAAAAATCAATTTTTATATATCTTTTCTTTTTTCTTTCGGTTGTTTCGGCTTACGCCCAGAATCAAGTTGTAAAAGACGGAACCCATCTGTTACGCAGAGACAAAAAACGCCTGGATGCAGAGCTTGAAAGTAATAAAAATAGCAAAAGGGCATTTGCGATACATCCGCTTAATAAAAGCTTTCAGGTTTACAACTTTGTATCTGGCACTTATGAATACAAGCCCGCTGTTCTTGCGGGTGAAGGTAGGCACTGCCGAATTTTCACCGAGAAAAACAGACCAAACCCCTGGGGGGATGAAACAAAAGTAAAAATTCGCCAGATTGTTGAGACCTTTGATAACAAAGTTTACCCAACAGTAACCTCGTGGTTTGGCGAAATTATTGTACCCAAAAAATTCTTGCTCAAAGATAAGAAAATCTTTATTTTTCTTACTGATATTAAGGATGGTTTTAAAGAGGGGTATGTGGCTGGCTATTTTGATTGTCGTGATATCAGTGGCCTGACCGGGAATCAGAAACCTGTGTTTTTTATGGACACCGATCCCGGTAAGCCCGGTGATCCCACAGACAAAAACAATTCCTTTTATAGAACACTTGCCCATGAATTTCAACACATGGTGAGTTATTCTCGCCGGCTTGCCCTGGGGTTGGAGGCCCAAAAGCGATGGCTTGATGAGGGGTTAAGTATGTTTTCCGAGTTTATGTATTCGGGAAACGTTGGTGAATCAGGCTTCTGTTTGCCGCCTTCACCTCATTATGAAAGGTTTATTGAAAGCCCGGCTGTAAACCTCTTCAGTAGTTCTAATAACAGCTGGTTTAAAGAAGATTTGCTTTATCGAAAATATGGCGCTTCATTTCTATTCGTTACTTACATGATCGAAAAATTTGCTGGCAACAGCCTTAAAGAGCGTAAAAAATTTGCCCGTTCTCTTGTCGAATATGAAATAGCGGGAGCAGACGGACTTGATGAGTATCTTGTTGAAAAGGGATCATCCTTACGGGAACTCTTTAATAACTGGGTGCTTGCCTGTTATTTAAACGATAAAACAATAAATTCAGGAGAGTGGCACTTTAACTCAATTAAAATTTTTCCTGAGGCTGAAACTGCCCAGTTACCAATTTCTTTAACCAGGCATTATTTTGAGGGTGATTCCGGCTCATTTATTGGAGCCGAGGGCCAGGTGGCAGCAAATTCTCCAGCCATAGATTCTATTACCGGCAAAGGTAACCTGCCCCTGAACTTTGAATTCGATGCAGAAATGACACCGGCAATTGCCTTGCTGAAAAAAGATAAAACAGTCGAATTTAAAAGATCTTCCATTAATGAGAATGGAAAATTCAGCGGCAATTATGACCTCGATAATATCGACCGGCTTTTTCTTCTACCACTGGTATTAAATTCAGATTTTGAAGAAAATAAAAAATATTCTTACTCTTTTAAATCCAACCCCGATGATCTTTTGTTGTATCCAGTTGCAAATCCGGCTTTTCCTGATCAGCTTATTATTTTTCTTCGTTCCATAAAGAATCCTTTAACTGCTACTCCTACACTGAACATATCCTTTAATAATCTGGTAGACAGCCCCCACTTTTACAGTCTTGATAAAAAAGGTTTTCTTTTTGCTGCCAATTATCAAATTCCCGGTGACGGTAAGGGTAAAGCGATTTGTCATACCGGGCAGAATGCATGTTCTTTCAGTTTCTCTTCGGCTTCAATTGCTGGGAAAGCGAATGTCAAACTTAATCAGGATAATTTTGCTTTGCAGGTTTCAAGCGATAAAAGAGCTGCAACCCCCAGGGCCATGCTTTCGATTCCTTCTGTCTCCAGTCTACCTCTGTCAGGAGATATAATTGAAGGGCCATGCGATGTGATTTTTCCCGAATCTGCCTGTGCAACTCTTTCTTTTTCGCTTCCGTTTAACCCAGAAAATGGTCTGGGTGTGTGTCGGATAAATGAAAAAGGAAAAATTACAACTTGGCGCAATGCTGTGCAGACAGAGCAAAAGGCTTCTGCCTTGCTTCGATCACCGGGAAGATATCTACTGATTAAAGATACAAAACCACCGACTTTGGTAAAATTTTCCGCTTCTAATCATGGTAATGGACAAGTATTCAAGTTTGTTTTTAAAGATGATATTTCGGGAATAAATTTTGACTCTTTGAAGGTTAGTTCAAACGATGAAGACTTGCCTTTTACTCATTTAGACCAGGATAGTGAAAGTCTTAAAGTCTTGTATGAGGGATTCCTGCCCGAATTTGTCGATTTAAAAATTGAGTTTGCTGATAAGGCAGATAATTACTCGGCTGAAATTCGTAAAGTAGCGGTTGCGCCTGCAAATATTAAGATGATGAATTGCCGTGTTTATCCCAACCCCTGTCGCAGAGTAGCTACTTTTAATATGGTATTTAATGGATCAATTATATTAAAAGATTCAAAGATAACTATTTTTGATATGTCTGGAATGGAAGTCGGGCGGCTAAATGCTGTCCAGAAACAGTCAGACCGGATACAGGCAAGATGGAGACTGATCGGCAAAAACGCTCGAAGGGTGGCAAACGGTATTTATTTTGCCAAAGTTGATTTAAATACTGATAAAGGCCGATTTAAAGCCAAAGCCAAGTTTGCGGTTGTCAGGTAACTATTTTGTATAAGCGCCAAGTGCTCTCTTATATCTGGCTTTTTGCTTCAAAAATTCATCCAGCTTTTTCTTCGCTTCAGTTTGATTGCCTGATGAAGCCGCTTTTACATAGGCTTTATAAGCATTTTCATAAATGTCTTTAACCTTGCGCAGATTTGGATGCATTTTATTATAAGGTATTCGGTCTATATTTTCTGGTATGCGAACTCCATAAGGATCGGCGGAGCTTGAAGAATCGCCCCGGGTATCAATTGATTGGGGGGGCGCAAGTTGATCTGCAGCCTGGTAGTTTGAGAAATATACGGGTTTTGGCATCTCGGTTTCTGTTTGCGTGATTTTATCTTTTTTACGGCCAAAAAGACGGGCAATGCTGCTGAATAATTTTTCGCCGACAATACCGCCAACTATGCTTCCCAGCATTGTACCAACAACCGGTATTGGGATCATCGAACCGAGTATGGCACCCACAGCTGAACCAACAGATTGACCGGCAATTGCTACCGGATCCAGAGCTTTTAAGGCTTGTTTGAAACTCATGCCGGCACCGAGATTGCCACCGAAAGAACCTCCGGCTATGGCTGTCATCGTTGGAATCAAAGCTCCGGCAATCGTCCCGACAACCGGTATCGGAACAAAGGTTTGTATGAGAGGGGTTACAACCTGCCCGGCTGCTGCGCCTAATGATGACCCAACAACATTGCCGACAAATTGAAGCGAAGCAACAGACTTGAGGGCAGTTTTTACACTTGGTTTTTTGCCGTTCATCATCTGGCTGGCAAGATTCATGGCAATCGATGTTCCGGCAGTCATTGCCATATTCTTTGCGCTGAATGATTGCTTCATCGAACTTGCTGCATTTTGTAGCCCAACTCCAAGGGCTTTTTTAGACTTGAGTAGAGTTTCGCTCAATCTGATCGACCGGTATTCGGAGCTGGTTTCATCTGAGAGGTTGCGGGTTGCGTCGAGTGCGCTGTCTACTTTTCCCTCTACTACAGCCTTTTTATATAGCTGATTTTTCCACTGGTTATATTCGGTTAATTTGTTTTGATACTCACTTTTTAGCTGAGCTTTGCTGTTGGGGTCGGTGGCATTAATATAAGCCTGTTTTGCATCGTGTACTTGCTTGTATTTTACTTTAGCAGTTGTGTCGATAGTGGTGTACTTGGTGTTCTCCAGAAATTGCTTGATCATCTGGCTGCGATCTTCTGGATACTTGTTAATATAACTGTCAACAAATTCACGGTAAGTTTGCGGCTTTGATTGTTCAAAAACCTTTACAACCTTTTCGTATGGCGCCTGGATTCGATTGCTGTTAAGCACATCATAAAATAAGGAAGCATTGACGCCCTCGGTTGACATCATGGCTTGTCCCGACTTTAAAATCCCGTCGTTCGGCCCTGAGGTAACACCCATATTTTCAAAAATATATTTGTTCTCAGCGATGTTCTTATGGGTTTTTATGCGCCAGGGGGGGGACTCCATACCATGATAATTTTTAGTTGACAGAGCTTCGATGGCTTCGGCCCAGCCTTCTGATATAGCAAACCCCTCATCGGTAACTGAATTTTTGGAGTGTCCGCCGTAGTAATTTGTTTTGGGATAATTGGGTCTTTCGTAGAGCTGATCCATGATCATGTGCCCAACTTCATGTGACATTACCGAAGCGGCAGATGGGTCTTTCATGCCACCGTTGAAAACCTCACTGTTAGAAGGTACTACAAGACGGTTAACATGTGAATTGTCACGATAAGCCATGTCTCCACCGGCATTGTCTTCAGCAATGACGAAACCACGTGGATCATGATAAATACTGCCTGAATCACCTACTTCAAGGTAAACAGGCTTTTTAAGGTCATTTGTAAGCCATTTTGCAAATTCTGGGTCTTTGGTTCCGGCTGTAACTTCAGATTGTAATTCCCTGATTTTGAAGTCTCGTGCTTTGACCTGCATTGAAACTGTTTGGCTGAGGCCGGGATTGCTTTCGATATATTGTTTCAGTTGAATATATCTGGGATCCTTTGTTGACAGCTCTTTTAAAACAGGTACCGAGTTCCCCATGAAATCTTTGGTTTTAACCGAGTGGGTAGAGCCTTCAATAGGGGTAACAATCTTGAACTGATGCATTGCCGCTTCATTAGGCAGATTTTGAACGGCAATGATTTTATTGTTTTTGTCTTTGACCTGATATTTGCCGCTGGGAGCATCAAATTCTGGTTTGATTACCTGGGTTACTTTTCCGTTATTGTCTTTTATTACGTAACGAATCCCCTCGTCAGTAGTAACAAAGTATCCTGCGGCAACCAGTACGTTGGTCCAGAAAAAGGCAAGTAAAACAAGAATCGCAATTTTTGTGGACCTGAAATTTTTCATTTTTCTCTGCCTCCAGAGTTGAGGGGATTTTGTCTAATTATACTTATTAAAAAGTTTACCCACAAGGGTACCTCTCAAAAAAAAGGCCGCCTCTCCAGAAGAATTCCCAGTATCGCTATCGGTATTCGGTATCACTATCGTTTTCGCCTCATACTAACCCGCATAGAAATTTAGTAAAATTATTATCGTGCTCGTGCTCGTGCTCGTGCTCGTAATCGTTCTCGTTAAATATAGGTCATTGAGCGAAGCTTCCGCTGAGCGTAGTCGAAGCGTCGAAATGACCTTGAGACAAACCATTACCAGGACATCCTGCCCGTCGTCGATTATTTTTGTAAATAAAAGCGTAGGGACCAAAATTTTGAGTCCCAGTCTTAAATTAAGCAGGTTATTCGTCGGGATTATACTTTTCGGGCGCGGGGAAAAATCTTGGTTTCTTGTCTGAAGGTAGGGTTTTGCCGCCACTTTTTTCCCAGATGGTATACCAGAGGTCGACCACGTTATTAACCGCTCTGGAATAACATTTTTCAATGATTTCGCGGCTTTCTTTGTATTTTTCGCCTTTGGTGTAGGCATCTTCAAGAGCTTCGTAATACTTGTTCGCCCAGAGAGCTTCGTAAATAACCCGGGCGCTTACTCTTTTCATCGACTGGCAGCCATCAAAATTTACCGGATAAGTTAAAACATATTTATCGGCATGGCGCTCTGTGGCTGAATGATAGCTTTTTTCCTCAATATTTTCATCGAGACTTACGCCGGTGTGAAGGGGTTGAACCAGATCGCTTGCATAATGAGCTATCCAGCCAAGCTTTTGCATTATATCTTTTTTGCTTTTCTTTTGTTCTATCATTTGAATAGTTTCTTCAACCAGATTCTGTATATGAAATGGACCTTTGCCCATATTGAAGCCCTGAATATGAAAAACATGATTGTGAAAATCTTTTAATTTGCGGTCAGGTTCTATCGAAGCAACTGCAAGGTGCTTTAAGGCAGGCTTCTTGAGCTTTGGCTTTTTTATTTCGCCCAGATATTCTCTAAATGCCTTAGGCATAATGTGATATGCATCGGAAACAATTTTTACATGTACTCTGCTGCCCCAGGCGAATAAGGCCGCAGAACTTAGTGTGAACATTGCAACTATACTTAATACTTTTATACTTTTTGCTTTCATTCAACTTTGTTCCTTATAAAAACTTATAAGAATATTATAAGCAAAATACATGCCTCCCGGAACCCTTCACGTAAAACACCCCCTAATTCTCATGCAATGATTGTCATTTTGTTTCCTGAAATAATATATCCCTCACACCAAGCCGCAAAAAATTAATCGTGCTTGCTTGTCCGCTATAGCCTTGGCGACGGCGGATGCTCGTGCTCGTGCTCGTAATCGTAATCGTAATCGTTGTCGTTGTCGTTTTTTATTAAAAAAACAAAAACGTTTATTCGGCCGGAATGCCGAAAAATAAAAAAAATGCCGAAAAATCGGCACCTTTTGCTAAATAACTATCATAAGAACAGATCTGTTAATTAAATATCTTCAAAATCTTCTTCGTCTTCTTCCTCATAATCATACTCTTCATCGAGAAAGTCTTCTTCTGTTTCCGTCCTATGTCTATTATTAGAATTTTCTTCGTCTGTTTCAATGTCGTTGAAATCAACAGGCTCTTGCTCAGCCACTTCTTCAAGCTCCCGTCGTCTTTTCTTCTTCAGAGCTTTTCTTTTCAAGGATCTTCGATAATCGGGATTCTCAAGAGGCAAACCCGATTCTGCTTCATCATTTACAGGATTATTTTTGGCAAACTCGGCAAAATCAACCACCAGCCTGGTTTCAATCTGATCAGAGACGTCGTTGAGTCTCTCCTGCAAAACATTGTATCTGTCCATAACAAACTTTCGCTGATGCTTGTTTTCTTCTTTTAAAATTGAAATCTCTTCGTGCAGATCTAGAAGAACAATTAAAATCGGCAAAATAATCAGGGCAACTATCATATAGGTGTCAGCTTGTCTCCTTAAAATCATAGAGACAATCATGGCACCCCAAAGTGCCCACAACCATCTGTTCATCTTTATTGTCATGCTGAATTACCCTGCTTTCGCTGAAAGTATCTTGTCGAGGACAGAGCTTGCTTTTTCCAGACTTATTTCTTTCAATATAAAAACCTTATTCCTGCCGGCTGAGCCCTTGTCAAGAACAACTGCCTTTTTTGGTAATTTAAACAGTTTGGCTAGAGCGTTAAGCAGCACTTTATTAGCTTTCCCTTCCACCGGAGGGGCTTTCACTTTTATTTTACACTTATCTTCGAGTAAGTCAACGACTTGTGTTCTTGACGATTTTGGCACCGCAAGAACCTTCAGCCGAATTCCTTCCTTTCCTTCGCTCAGGCATGGAAGAATAGAAGCCATTTCTCAGGCTGCTTTGCTTTCAGGCCTTGGAATGCGTGCAAATACCGGAGATTCTTCGTTAAGCATTGAAAGATATGATTCAAGAACTGTTCTAAGCTCTACTTTGAGCATACGTTTCTGCTTTTTGAGTTCGCGAATTTCTTTTCCTATGACTTCAGATTCAGTTCTGGTTTCATCCAGAATCCTTTCCGCCTGCATTTCAGCTTCTCTTACTATGAGCTCGGCCTCTTTTTCTGCATTGTCTTTAAGCTCCCCGGAAGCCTTCTGGGCAGAAATAAGGGTTTGTTTCAATGTTTTTTCAAGCTCAAGGTAGTCTTCCATCTGGCCGGTGAGCCGCTGAGCTTGATCTTTGAGTGATTTGTTCTCTGCATAGAGAGATTCGTATTCTCGCCCGATTTTTTTGAGAAAGCTGTATACTTCATTCTCATCAAGTCCGCCAATGTTTTTTCTCGAGAATTCTCTTTGATAGATGTCTAATGGGGTGATTCTCATAGTTTGCCTCCTAAATCTTTTCCATCAGAACAATACGATTTGTATTGGTGCCAAGCTTGTTGTTAGCAACCTTAAAGCAGTTCGCAAGTTTTGTAAATTGCTGGCTTTGTACCAGAATTTCCTTAACTCTGAATTGTCCAAAATTGTAATTTTTAGCAGCAGTAAGACCCACTACTATTTCATCAAGGTTTAATAGCTGTCCACGATAACGAACTTCTCCGACTTCCATGGCAACGTGTCCACCTTTTATTACCACACGGTGCAGCTCGCTTAATGTCTCCGAAATAAATTGAGCCCATTTGTCCAGATCCGGTGTCTGAATGATTTTTCCTTCGAGCTCACTTTGGGGTATGTCACAAAACCAGCTTTCTATCCAGGTATCCTGAATATAATCTACCTGATTTAAAAATGGTGGCGAAGTTACTACCAGATCAACGCTTTCGCTTTCCCATCCCTTTAATTCTCTTGAATCACCGGTAGTAATTCGTTGAAAATTTCTGAGTTTTCTAATTTCTTCAATAGCGCCGCTTTTAAGTGTCCTGCGTGCTTTTTTGATTATGCGTGTTTTTACATCGCGGTAATCAGGCGCAACTCCACGGGTTTTGTTAATTTTGGCCTGGTTGGTTTTGGGAACCGAAATTTGTGGAAATGAATAAGCTGAGAAAAAGCCCTTAGAGTGCCCATGCAACCGTGATAGAGTTGTCATTTCAATGAAGCGGTCTATATCATCCCGGTTATTGCGCAGATAATTTCGCAGATTAATTAATTCCGTATAAGTGTCGGGATGATAGAACATTGACATATCTTCTTCTTTGCTCAAATCAACCGAAGCAGAAAGATCGATTTCCCTAAGCCTGTCTTCGACCTCTGTAATGGTTACAGGGTTTACTTTCGGATAGGCAAGTCTTTCTGAAAGAGGATTAACATCATTGCTGACGCCCTTGCGATTAAGAATTGAAGCTTGAAGTATTGTTGTTCCACGGCCACCGAATGGATCGCCTACTCTGTCGCCTGGTCTTGTAAGCCGTTTGATAAAGAAATCGGGCAGCTCAGGCTTGAACGACGCTCTGTAAGAGTTTGAATAGTGCAGCGAATGAAGCTGGCGTTGTTTGGCGGTCCAGAACTCGTTGTAGGTGCGTTTTATTGGCCCGTAGGGCGTGTCAAGTTGTCCGGGGTGTAAAGCGGGTGAACCAGTGGATATGTTTTGTAGTAGGGCTTGGGCGCTCATGTTGCCTCCGTTTTATTTTTCTCTTTGAAAGCTATCGGCGTTATGAGCCCAAACCTTGACTATTTATTGAAAAATTACTTGTATATTTGTTGTTCAGGGCTTAATAATTTAACTAGATCAATTAACAGGAAAAGGGTTTATGGCAACAGAATTTTATCAAGAAATGAAAGAGGCTTTTCAGCGAAATGAAGCCTTTGTTTTATGCACAGTTGTTGAGACTATTGGTAGCAGCCCCGGTAAAGTAGGGCAGAAAATGATAGTGTTCAGAGATGGAACAACGCTTGGTACTACGGGGGGCGGAATTAATGAAGAAAAAGTCCGGCAGGAAGCTCTCGAGCTATTTAAGAATGGCACTGCTACTATAGTGACTTTCGATCTCAATAACCCACTTGAGGGCGAAGATCCTGTGTGTGGGGGCAAAGCAAGAGTTTTTATCGAAATGATTGCAGATGAACCGCAAATGGTTATTTTTGGTGCCGGACATATCGGAAAGGTTCTGGCGAAAATGGCTGCTTTGGCCAGGTTCCGGGTTACTATTGTTGACGAAAGGCCTGAGTTTGCCGATCCTGCTCTTTTCCCTGAATGTGAAAAGACTTTATGCCGGAATTACGAAGATGCAGCCAGGGAGCTGGGGCTTACAGACAGAAGTTTCGTCGTAGTCGTGACTCCCGGCCATCAAAAAGACTGGCAGGTGTTGGAACATGTGTTGCCAACCAAAGCCCCTTATGTGGGACTGGTGAGTTCCGCCAAAAAGCTTAAGGAAATGAAAGCTGCTCTGGTAAAACAGGGTATCGAACGCGAACGAGCCGAATCTATATTTTCCCCCATAGGCATTAACCTTGGCAGCACTACGCCGGAAGAAATTGCAGTTGAAATACTGGCCCAGATTGTCGCATTTCGAAATGGTAAGATTATAAGATTTGCAAAATAATTGCAGTTTGAATCAGGCTTTTCTTGTCCAAATTAATAATCTGGGAAAAAAATAAAAAATATTTAAGAAATTTATTGACTTTATTTTGCTTAATTGATATGCTGAGTTTCCTGTCACGACAGGTCGGCGAAAAAAGTAGCCGAAAGCTCTTTGAGAATAAGATCAAAAGACTGAATGAAGACGCCAAGCGGGTCTTGTTGAACACAAGATCCTTTGAGGTGAAGTTTTCTTTAACTAGAAGACTTCATATTGATTACGTTGATTCTTGACTTAGATCAACTTCGTAAAATGTCATTAGGTTCTTTGCGCAAGCAAAGGATTTGATAATAATTTTTATGGAG
>JBNJGH010000061.1:0-21118 GCA_051747585.1 Candidatus Rifleibacteriota bacterium | reverse complement strand
AAAAAAATGCACCTACCAGGACTCGAACCTGGGGCACCAGGATTAGGAATCCTGTGCTCTATCCACCTGAGCTATAGGTGCAGCAATGTTTCTTGATTCTACTAAGTTTTTCTGGCAAAATCAAGATAATTAAAAGTGAAATCTTCTAACTATGTGGAAAAAAGGACAAGCCTGATGAAGCGATTAAGATATCTAATTCCAGTAATAATTTTGTTAATGATTACAGCACATTCAGCCCTATTTGCTGTTGATACCGGTAAGGTTTTTGCCGGGAAATGCAGAGATAACCTGAAGTATTTAAATGACGCTGTTCAGAAATTTGTTAATGAAAACGATACGTCCCTTCCGGCATGGAGCACTTATGAAAACGTGAAAACCATGCTTTTAGGCCTGGAATATCTTCCCAGGGATCCTGTGCCCCCCACCAAAGATTGCAAATACTTTCTGGTTAGCAACAGTCGTGATGACTTTCAGTGGTATTGCGCCCTTCATGGCGTGCTGGACGGTGATAAAACCATAAGTTTTCATTATCACGAACATCGCACAGTAGCTAAGACCAGCAGCAGATACATGAAGATCGAAAAATATAAAGATCACACAAAAGATCTTCTGCGCTGGACAAATTATTACCCGACACCCATGGAACGACTTAAGTATCAGTATAATAAAAACCCTTTAACAACCGTAATCATAGTTGTTTTTGCCGTATTGGTTCTGTTTTTTATTTACCGGAACCTCTTTGCCTGAGAATTAAAAAGATCTCAAACAATAATTTTCCATTAGTTTGTTAAAACCGTTTCAAGACATTTAGATTGCTTTACTTCGACTCCCCCTCAATGACCAGGAGATATTGTTACTAAAAGGTCATTTCGATGCTTCGGCTACGCTCAGCACGAGCTCCGCTCAATGACCAACTGGGAAATTACCAGTTTTTTAGTCTATCGGCAAATCAAGGTCAGTGCTGATCTGCCTGGTAAGCTCATCGATCCAGTAGCCAGAATGCCCGAGTTTTCTGGCTTTCATCAGACTGAGAAGAGCTTTACCTCTTTGGTTTTTCTGTAACCAGGCCATTGAAAGAACAACATAAGGCCAGCCGCTATCATGGTTTCGGCCTTCCAGTAAGGCGATTGTTTTTTCCGGCTGATGTAAAGTTATGTGCAGAGCAGCCAGGTCATAGATCAACATCTGGTTCGTCGGATTCAAAGTAATAGCAAGAGACAACTCTTGAAAAGCATCCAGGTAAGCGCCTCTGCCTGCAAGAACTAACGCCAGTGCCCTGTGCGCATCAGCGCTGTGCGGATTTTCTTGAACCGCCTGTCGGGCAAAAAATTCTGCAGTATCATAGTCTTCTTCGGTGCTGTCGCCCAGTAAAGAAAGATGATAGTAAATTTTTCCCATTTCCAGACTTGCAAATGGCGATGCCCCCGAAAGCATTAACGTTTCTTCGTAGTGCTTCCAGGCTTTGCGTAACATTTGTGAATTACCCAGCCTTACTCCCTCCTGAATGAGCTGCCCGGGATCGGCAAAGGGAAACCCGCCCTCAAACACCTGAACATTTACGGCGAAAGCTGAAACAGAAAAAAAGAAAGAAAAAAGGCACAACAACACAAGCTTTTGATTTTTTTTATTGTTGATAGACATAAGTATACTCCTGATGTTATAACTAATCCTGTTATTAAATCCTTAACACGGACAGAGGATATTAATCCAGAAAAAATATAAATTGTATGAGCAGTAAAAGCACAGAGGGCAAAGTTTTTAATTCGAGTTTGACCAGGCCGGGCCCCTGGATTTTTCTGTATATCTTTTTTGCAATTTTACCTCTTTTCATTTTTCTGCAAAGCTACAAAACATATCTTTCAAATAACTTCACAAACCAGGAAGAAAAAGCAGTAAAATACTATCAGCGAGAGTTAACCGCTTTTAGAAACAGGACCACCAATCATCAGATTTTTTTAAAGCGTCTACAGGGATTCAGCGAAAATTTTAAACAAAATATGCCTGAAAACATGGATGGGAACCAGGCTCTTGTCGAGAATCTTTACAGCGACATACCTTCTAATTCCAGCCTGATTTTCTGGGATGCAACTGAAACTTCAATTCCAAGCTTAACCAGGATTCCTACCAATGTAGCCTTAACCCAGGATCAGACAAACAAGTTTATAGGACTGCTTCTGCAAGCATACAATGATTTCAGTTCAGGAGCTAATCTGCAAACCCTGCACCAGGCGAGAGTTTTCAGAATTACCAACCGGGATTTTCTATCGAGTCTTGCTCCTCTTACGGGGTACAATTTTCCAGCGACAAAAGCCTTCACTAATCGCAATGCCATTACAGGAGGAGAAACCGAAAACTCTGATGTCTTCTTCTTCTGGGATTTTATCAACGGCAAAGACAACTCACAAGGCGGTTTTGCTGCAATTATTCCGCGAAAAAATCTGTCGCCGACCTATGCGCTTTCCGGATTGATAAAGAACGACGCGACTGCAAACCCTGAGTTCAGCGTTGGTTATTATGATACCACCACCAAAGAAATCAAATTATCTTACGAACCGCTCAAGCCTGTTGCCAGAAGTTTAATTGAAGAATATAAAAACAGCATCTACAACCCTTATCGAAGAGACGACTGGATTCTTTTTGTTCAACCTATAACCGAAAGCTCATCGGCAAACATCTTTTCACTTTTTTCGATTCGCGGAATCCGCACCAGATTTGAATCAAGTATTTTTACCAGCAATATAGTTTGCCTGGTAATTGCATTGCTGATGGCGGCACTGTTTTATAAAGCCTACACAATTAATATTCAACATGGTCTTTCACTCAGGAAAAAAATGCTTTCGCTTTTTCTGCTATGTATGCTGTTGCCCGTTTCTATTCTTGTTTATCTTGGAATTCAATTTTCCATGAGCAAAGAGAAACTGTTGAGCCTTGAAGCGGAAACTGAGCTTATTTCTCTGGTCAAAAAATTAGATTATTCTGCACTTGAATACTATCGCCAATTGACAGAATGGCTAAAAACGATAAAAAACAAACCTGAAATCAAGAGTCTTAACAAGCAGGAACTACATCAGATGTTCTATGAATATGCCAAGAACAACCAGATCCAGAATTTTTACCTTATCGGCATCGACGGAAACATTGAATTTGACATTGAGAATCTCTCAAAAGAACCGGGGAATCGCCTTTTCATCAGGGAACTCGGGGTTAAAATTCTCAGTCACCGTTCGGGAGAATTAAGTAATGTTTATGGCTCAGGAATAGAAAAAATATCTGACAGTTTTATTGACATGGTAATCAGGAAGACCAGAACCCTTCATCAGATTAACTGGCCGGGCAGCTCTGAACGTAAGTTCGTTTTTACAGACATAATTCAAACCCATGAGGGCAAAACTCTTGCCATGGTAGCTATTTTAGACAAAAAGGCTGTTGATAGGAACTACCTCAAGGCTGCAATAATCAATCAGCATAAGCGGAACCCCAACCATGAAGTTCTTATTATTAACAAGGATGATATCTCTGACAATATCCCCAAGCTTTCTTCAACATTTAAAGCCAACCTGCTTCCCCTTCTGTCGATAGCCAGAGTTTCAAATTCAATTGAAACCGATCAAATTTCCAACGGAAGAAACACGATGCTGGTTGCAATGTCCGGCGGCAATGTAATCAACGGTTTTCTGCTCGGAGCTCGGGCCAGCTGGCTAACGATTGTAGAGTCTATCAGAAAAATGTATCTGATTGTCTTTGTCGGCCTTTTATTTGGTCTTGCGTCTTCATTTATTCTAATAAAAGCAATGCTGAGAGAATTTCTAACTCCGATATCTATTCTCTCTTCGGGAGCACAATCTGTAACTCAGGGCAATCTTGACTTAAAACTGCCGGTTTTTGCAAAAGACGAACTCGGCGAGCTTTCCAATATTTTCAATTTCATGACCAGGCGATTGAGAAATCGCCTGAATGAATTAACCGTTCTTTACAATATGACGCAAAAAGCCTCTACCTCACACAATCAGCGGGAAATATTCGACCTTGCAGCTCAAAAGCTTCTCGAACATCTTAAAGGTGAATCTTATGGAACAGCCTGGATCAACGAAGGTGAAGGCGAAGATTCGACCTACCTTGCCGAGCATCACCCGGAAAACATGGAAGATGCTATAAGGCTTACCATTCAAAAATCTCTCAGGGCTTTCAATACGCATATTGAAAATTTTGAGAAACCTGGCAAAGCCATTCTTGCCATACCGCTTTATTTTGAAGAAAAGAAATTCGGAGCGATATACGTAATTTTTACAAAAGACAGATTTCAAGGCCATCCCAATTTTGCAGAAGATGAAAAGAGTTTTATAGAAACCCTCAGACATCATCTTTCATTAATAATTGAAAAGCAAAGACTTTTTGAACAAGCAATAACAGACGGTTTAACCAAACTCTATGTTCGTCGATTCTTTCTTGCCAACCTTGAAAAAGAACTTGCGAGGTCAAAGCGGTATCAGCTCGAAGTCTCTATTCTACTGCTTGACATAGACCATTTTAAAGAGTTTAATGACACCTACGGGCATCAAGCCGGCGATTTTGTTTTAAAAGAAACAGCTCAAAGAGTTGTTGAATGCATAAGATCGGTCGACACCCCGGGCCGCTATGGCGGCGAAGAAATGTCGGTCATATTACCTCAGACCAACATAAAAGAGGCCTTTCTTGTGGCTGAAAGAATAAAAAATACTATTGCCAACGCTGAATATACTTACAGAGAAAAGATTATGAAAGTAAGAGTCTCGATTGGTGTAACTTCTCTTCACAACAGGCAAATCAACATCGAAGAACTGATTGAAGAGGCAGACAAGGCATTATATGTGGCCAAAGCAAAAGGCCGCAACCAGGTAAGAATTGCTCCAGAGGCAATGTAAACAAATTCTTTTCAATATGTTATTATTTATAGCAGATGTTTAATTCAAAAAATTCGAAAAAAAGATTTCAAAAGGGATTCACCCTCATAGAAATTCTGATTGTACTGGCCATTGTAGGAATGGTGGCTTTGCCCTTTACCAGAATGTTTCTATTTGGTGTAAGAGGCAGCCACGACAATTCAGAATATGTTCTGGCATATAACCTTGCGCGAGAAAAAATTGAAGAAATAAGGGGCTTACCCTACGAAATGATCAAATCTGACTATGAAAACTTTCGTTCGGTTTATCAAGACAGACCCGATTACGATGAAGCTTATTACGACGAAGAATCCTTCGAAAAATATTTTTCGGATGTTTTCAGCAAAAAATCTTTAAGCGACAGTGAAAATAAAACCACATTTCTTCGTTTAAAACCTCTTTATCCTAAAGTCTATCTTAAAAACATACAAACCTATCCCGAAGATTACCGTTTTTTTCGTAGAGTGGTTAAAGTAGAAAAACTGGTTGAGTCGGCCATGCCCTCAAACCTGAAAGAAATAACTGTCATCGTCTACAATCGCAACAATCGCAAGATAGCCCGACTCAAAACCCTGGCAGGTCAGCACCAATGAAAAGTCTGAAAAAATCAACAACAAAACCCAAAGGGTTTACCTTAGTCGAGCTTTTGCTCGGCATGACTTTGACTATTCTTGTTGGTGGGGTTCTTTATTTACTCCAATCCACGGGCATGTCGACGGTCAAAAAAGGCACCACCCAACTGTTATTAACCTCTGAAGTGCGCAATAACATGGAGTTAATTGCGGCCGATCTCAGAAATTCCAAAGAAATTGTCGAAATCAGACCAGATTTTTTAAAAATAAGAACTTACAAATTTTCCAAAGAAAACCCTGAACCTGGAGAAAGCGCGCTTGTAACTGTAATTTACGAGCTTGACAATTCCGGCAAGCGTTCAATTTTATGGCGAACACAAGGCCGCGGAAATCCGATAAAACTTCTTTCGGTCGAAAAGGTAAACGAACAGATATTTTACCCTTATTTCGAAGCTCCCGACAAAGCCTCCCCTGTTGGATGGTCATATTATCCGTTTGACATGGGTGAAAATGATTCGGGGCAGAGAAAAAAGATAAGTCATGTTCAAATAAAGCTTAACTTTACTCAGAGGTCTGAGTCTGCAGAGCTTGTTACAACTGCAAATCTAAGAGCCGCCACCTCCAGGATCAGACAACCGGAGTGGAAATACAGGTAATGTCAGTCGCTCTTTTTTTCTGCGCCACCTCTGTTTTAATTCAATTTTTATTAGCACTTCTGGTTTTATTAAAAGATTACCGTAAATTACCCAATCAGCTTTTCAGTCTGCTGCTTTTTTTATTTCTGCTATGGAGCCTGGCTGAAGGCAACCTCATCATTAACGAAATCAATGCTTTCGCCATAAAGCTTTTGTTTACGCCCGCAATATTACTAAGTTTCTTCTTTTGCATATTTTCTTCAATTTACCCGACACTTCAATCTGAGAACCTCATAATCAAGAACAGGTTCAACAGCATTGTTTTTTTTCTTCCTGCTGCTTTGCTACTGTATCTGCTCTGGTCCAACCAACTGTTTGAACTGGTTGAGCCCATTCCAAACGGTTTCGCAATCAACCTGGGAAAATTTGAATTTTTAAGCAAGGGAATCATTATAGGCTATCTGCTTTATTCACTTACGACTCTTTCCAGGAGTAGAGCCGAAGCAAAAAGTAAAATACAGAAACGCAGACTAAGATACACCTTTACCGCGATGCTTCTTCCAATTGCAGCGGGTTCTATAATAATCGCCGCCGGCAAATGGTTCATAGCAGGACAAACTGCCTATACTTTCGGCATGTTTCCGCTCTTGAGTATCATCATGAGCAGCATTCTTGCCTATACCATGCTCAAATACAATCTGATGGAAATAGACCTGATTTTTTCGATAGGTCTGGTTTATACCCTGCTTACTGCCATATTAGCAGGAATTATGGAACTCTTTCAGGAACTGATGCAAAATTTTCTAAACTTTTCGGGGCTCTGGGCAAATATTATTTCAGTGCTTCTGATTGCCTCATTTTTTTCGCCCTTGAAAGATTTAATAATAAAAACCGTAGATAAAATTTTTGGCCGGCAGAGTTTTGATTCAGCAAGCGTGATGCAGCATATTCTAACAGAGACAAGAAACTCGAAAAATTTGCAATCAATGCTGACTAAACTTAAAAGTGAACTTAAATTGATTTTAGATTTTACCTCATTTTATATCAGTATAAAAAGCCTGAAAGTAAGTTACAATCAGAACGCAGAACAAGAAGAAATATATGAGATAATTGACAGTCTGCCCAACCTGCCCGCAGAAATAAACGAGATTGAAAGTCTGGCGGATTTTTTTGCAACCAACGACGACACTGCTAGCACAGAGCAGCTTAAAAAGCTTAAACTAGCGGGTTACAGAAACCTTTTTCAGATCCAGAACGAAAAACAAACTTATGGATACCTTCTTCTGGGCGGTAAGAAAACAAAAGTACCCTATACCGAAACAGAAATAAACCTGGTAAACGGTTTATGTAAAGAACTTCCACATCTTATAGAAAACCTTGAAATGCTACAGAAAATGCTGGTTCAAGACCGAAACCAGCAGGAAATTCAACAAGCGAGAAAAATGCTTGAATCTATCTCTTTTGCTGAAAATAAATTCAGCTTTGCCGGCCTCAATTTTATTACCTACTCTTCATTGAGTCATCAAATTAAGGGCGATTTGATTGATTTTTCTGAAGGCGAAAGCAACAACTATCTGGCACTTTATGACGCTTTTCATCATGGCATTCCTGCGGTATTGACTCTAAATATAATTTTTTCCGTATTCCGCTCTGTCAATGATCCTTTCGCGAAATTTAACCAGACAGAAAGCGTTTTACGCTGTTTTCACAGCAAAGAACTTTGTGCTGCAGCCACTTTGATAAAGGGAGAAAAAAATAAATTTTTAGTAATAAATGCCGGCAACCCGCCCCCCTTATTGATCACCGGAAATCAGCCACAACCTTTGAAACTTATAGATTCCAAACCCCTCGGTCTGACCGGCACAGCAGAAATAACCAGCACAGAAATAGAATTAACAGAAGACTCAATCCTAATTATTTCCACAAATGGTTTATACAAAGCATTTGAAAAACTTTGTCAGCAAACTTTTTCAGACTTCCTTAAAGAAAATAAATTTTCCTGCCCTCCAGACTGTTATGATAAAATCATCGCAAGATTAAACCGTTGTAAGATAAGTGAATTTACAGACGACATCACCTTTGTAGTAGCAGGTCGAAAAAAATGAATCCAATAACAGGAAATAGAAGAACAAGCCGTCAAATCAGCTTAGGTCGAGTCAAGATTGGCGGGAATGCACCAATAACGGTGCAAACCATGACCAAAACAGATACTCGTGACGTTAAAGCAACCGTTAATGATATAAAACGCCTGGCGGCTGTCGGCTGTGATATCATAAGGTCAGCAGTACCCGACAAGCAAGCGGCCAATGCGTTGAAAGAAATCTGCAAACAGTCTCCAATACCGCTTATCGCCGACATTCATTTTGACCATAATCTGGCAATTCTGGCAATTGAAAATGGTGTTGACGGGCTTAGATTGAACCCGGGCAACATACGCTCTGACGAAAAAGTAAAAGAAGTTATAGCCGCTGCGGGCGACTACAATATTCCGGTTAGAGTCGGAGTCAATGCCGGCTCTTTAGACCCCGCACTCAAGAACAAGTATGGCGGAGTAACTGCCGACGCCCTGGCAGAATCTGCATTGAACGAGGTTAAACGTCTCGAAAAACATGGTTTCGAAATGATTAAAATTGCAGTGAAAGCTTTTGACCTAGAAATGATGTGCGATGCAGTCAAAACTGTTGCATCATCCTGTGATTATCCTCTTCACCTTGGAGTTACCGAATCCGGCCTGCCCGATGATGGCATAATAAGATCCTCTATTGGAATTGGTCACCTTCTCTTACAGGGTATAGGTGACACAATAAGAGTTTCACTCACGGGCGACTCCGCCGAAGAAGTAAGAACCGGGCTTCGCATACTTAAAGCCACCGGTCTTAGAGAATCCGGTCCCCTGATAGTTTCCTGCCCTACCTGCGGAAGATGTCAGATCCCTCTACAAAAGATTGCTGCCGAAGTACAGCAAAGGCTCGCAAAAATAAGCAAGTCTTTAAACATCGCAGTAATGGGGTGCGCAGTAAATGGACCGGGCGAAGCGGAGCAAGCCGATTTTGGCATAGCCGGAGGAAAAGAAAGCGGGCTGGTATTCAAAAAAGGTAAGATCATAAAAACTTTACCATCTGACCAATTAGTAGATGGGTTAATTAACGAAATCGAAAAATATCTGGCCCAACAATCTGATTCAGGAGATTAAATTAATGAAATTTAATTGCTGTAATTTAAATAAAATTTTAATTATTTCAATGGTTTTGCTCTTAAGTTTATCTTTGAACTCATTAAACGCACAAATAACAGATCAGACTATAAGCTTCAGCACATCCGAGATAAACCTGGTATTTCAACCACCACTGAGACCCGGGATCAATTCAGAAAACCCTCTTCACATTGAGTTACCACAACTTAATCTTGCAGTCAATCTTTTCGAAAATTATATGCAATACCTTCACAAACTAAAAAAAATTGCTCCTGAGGTTGAGCTCAACTTCATCTATGCACCCGGGCAAACCCTTGATAACTGGAAAGATGATTCAGGGCAAATTAACTTAAAAAATACCGGTCTTAACCATATATTGCGCATTGTTAATAAATATCTAAGTCAGAAAAGCTCTACAGATAGAACCTATTTGCTTGACAGTTCCGACTCTTTGTTAACAATTCCCGATCAATTCAAAAGAAAAGATTGTAAAATTGCATTAAAGCTCGAACTCGAAAACATTTCCCAGTATAAAGAAAGCCTTGAGCCTGATACTGACCTGATTGTCTGCTCAGACAAGCTTGTTTTTTCTACCCGCCCTCACAAAGGCTCAAATAGAATCTTTAAATATATACTGGATAACAATAAAGCCAGGGTTTCTTCGATCAATGGGCAAAGCATAAAATGGTTCGACAATTTGACACCGGATCCGAACGAAAGATTTCTTGCCTATAGCGATAATAAACAGCTTTTTATCCTGAATTTACAAAACGGGAAAAAAGAGAAAATTTTTGAAGATCGCAAAATGCTTGTTCTTGGCATGAGTTGGTCTCCTTCCAGCCCGGTTCTTGCCGGACTTATGCTTGACGACAAAACTCAGGAAAGAATTCTGTTCATTTACGACGCCGAGCAGAAAAAAATGCTCGAAATTGAAAATATTGAGCAAATAGAAGCAAACTATTTATATGCTCGGCCCTACTGGTCGCCCGACGGGAAAAAAATTGCACTAACCAGCGGTAGCGAGATACACATCATAGACATCGAAAATTTTAAAACTTACCAAAAAGCCGTATTACTTCCTAATGAAATATCTGAACTAATCTGGTCATCAGACAGCAAATCATTTGCAGTGGTCGAAATTATAGGACAAACCAGAAGCCGTTACGTTTTTGACGACCTTGATTTAAGAAAGTCGATATTACATCGCTATAGAATTAATGAAGACCACAGTGTAAGCGAAGACCATGCCCAGAGAATCGAATCAAGAAATACCATAAAACTTGTAAGCTTCTGGACCCTCGATCGTGTTTTATATGTAGAAGGCAGGCTGTTAAGCAAAAGACTCAACACTCCCATCTGGGATTTATCAAAAACTTTTTCAGCCTTTCTTACCCCTGAACCATCAAGGTCAATTTCCAGAGAAAAAGGAGAAAAGTTACAAAAAACTGATCCGATAAGTCTGCCAATGAAATATCTTTATGTATTCAGAAATCTCGACGGAAAATTCGAAAACGTTTACGACGCAGGTTTTGCTCATACAAATCATGTTTTTGCGGACAACTTTTATAATTACTGGTTCATTGGTTTGCGTAAGCCCGAAAAATTAAAAGTATCACCCGAAGCTTTTAACCTTCGTTACCCCCCCTATCCTTTTCAAGAGCACAACAGTTTTGTATTTTCAGAGTTTTCTGCCGACAAGGTTCTCAATTTTGTTAAGTTTCTGCAGGGTTATAATCTAAGGGTAACCAGGTTCAGTCCAGATTTCAGCAAAGTATTTTTTCTTTCTAACTTCTGCGGCCCTCTAAACATCTGGACAGGTAATTTCAGTCAAATGGTCAAAGAACTCTCAGAATAGAAGCCCTGAAGGTAGTACTTGCCTGGACAAAACTTTTTTCCTATACTGATTAGACCCAAAATCAGGGGGGAGAATTTTATGAAAAAACTTATCGCAGTCATTTCAAGTTTTCTTTTAATTGTCAGCTTTGCTTACGGAATCACTCCGACACGAGTTCTATATGATGACACTCATGGTCAGACAGCCGGCAATGCCGACTGGATTCCTTCCGGAGCTTATTCGGAATTTGCTGATATGTTAAAAGCAAATAACTTTGATATTATTAATTTGAGCGCAATCAGCCCTGATGGCACGATTGACGCTGAACTGCTTGAAGATTTCCAGGCAATTATACTGGCAGAGCCCAACAACCCCTATCTGGAACAAGAACAAAAGGCGATGGTAAGTTTTGTCAAACAGGGCGGCGGCTCTTTTATTATCGGCGATCACGGCGATGCCGACCGAAATAATAACGGCTGGGATGCAGTAAAAGCCCTAAATGAATTTTGCCCTGAATTCGGCTTTAAATTTGCCGGCGACTTTCTTTATGAGTCGCCTCTTGCAGGCAAAATTGACCGAGATCATCCGTTAATGTATCAGGTCAGAGGAATAGGTGCCTGGGCAGGCTCAACTTTTGAAATAATTGAAACCCAGGATGCCAGCTCAAGCGGTGTTATCGGCAGCCGAATAAAAAAAGCCCCCTATGTAGTTGCAGCCGAATACGGAAAAGGTCGCGTTGCTGCAATTGGTGACAGTTCTCCATTTGATGACGGCACCGGAAGCACCGGCGACAAGAATCTTCATGACAGCTACGATTCTTATATGTATTCTCACCCGCAGTTTGCTTACAACAGCATGATGTGGGTAACCGGCCAGAAACCTGAAGCCACTATTCCATCAAGAAAAGTCGACTTTTATTATGAAGCCATCAGCCACCAGAAAGACAAAAATATTTTAATTGACGCATCTCATGGAAACGCTCCCTCAGATAAAATGGGAGCTTTTGAACGCCACATGGAAAAGCTCGGCTACTATGTTTATTACAATCTCGACCAGATACAAGAAGCAACTCTCAAAGATTTTTCCACTTTCATAATTCCCGATCCTTCCCTGAAATTGGAAAAAGAAGAAATAGAGCATATTAAGAACTGGTTCACTAATGTTAACAATGAGAAATTGATCAAGACCGGCAACAATCTTGTTATAGGCGGAGCCTGGGATTCATCTCGACTGCGTGGCACAAAGACCCTCAATAATCTTCTCTCAGCCATAGGTTCAGGCATGCGCTTGAATGATGATCAAGTATGGGATAAAACCAACAAAACTAACAAGCCCTGGGGGGTTCTGGCCCATAATATCAATCCTGACCACCCGATAACCAATAATGTCGAAACTATCATCACCTGGGGAACCTGCTCACTCATAACTGACGAGCATCAACCACTTACTAAAGATGAGCCCGGCATAGAAATTCTCGTAAGCGGCGATGAAGACAGTTTCAATAAAGACGGTTATAAAAAAATACCTGCTGTAATCTACCCTTCTGACATAACCATACCGATCATGGCTGTAGAAACCATAAAAAAAAGTCATCTGGTTTTAAGCGGTTGCTGTAACTTTACTGATTATCAGTATCCTGACAGCGACATCAATCAGGCCAAAGAAGGCCCTTCTCCATTCAAGCATCAGACCCCTTTAATTTACGACAATATGATGAAATTTCTAATGAATTAAAGGTTGACATTCAGACTGCTGTAAAAGCATTATAACTCTCTAGTTAAATAAAGTAATTTATGGTTTTTAACCAAATCAAAATTTTCACTTCAGGATAAAGTAATGCCAAACAAAAAAAACAAAGACTGGGGCGCATATTTATACTTGATGCCCGTCATTGTAATTCTTTTCTGCTTTCATGTCTTACCCATTTTTTATTCCTTTATAGTCAGTTTTTACGAATGGGATCTCATAGGTAGCCCTGAATTTGTGGGCGGGGGAAATTATTCCAGACTATTAGACGACCCTCTTTTTTACCAATCAATTTGGAACACCCTTTATTTTGCAATTGTAAGTGTGCCCCTTTCTATAATCTGCGCTCTTGTGATTGCCCTCTTACTTAACAACCCAATTAAAGGGATAGGTATATACCGAACAATTTACTTTATACCGGTTATTACCTCTATAAACGCCGTAGCAATTGTTTGGAACTTCATTTATCATCCTGATTTCGGACTTCTTAACAAAATTCTGGCAATTTTCGATATTTCGGCACAAACATGGCTTCAGGACCCTTTCTGGGCTATGCCATGCATTATCTTTATGAGTGTCTGGAAAGGCCTGGGTTATAACGTAATTATTTTTCTTGCGGGACTACAGAACATTCCCAAGCATCTTTACGAAGCAGCGCGAATTGACGGTGCAAGTCGATGGCAGCAATTTCGCCATATTACCTGGCCCTTGTTGTCACCGACTACTTTCTTTATTTTTGTAATATCAAGTATTGGTTCATTCCAGGTATTCGCTCAGATATACATGATGACACCTCGTGGCGGCCCGTTAAAAAGCACCATGGTCATTGTCTATTACCTTTACAAAAAAGCTTTTGAACAGTTCGAATTCGGCTATGCACTTGCGGCAGCCTTCGTGTTGTTTATGATTATTTTCTCAGTTACTCTTTTCAACAAACTATATCTTGAAAAGAAAGTTCACTACTCATAAAGGGGGGAAGAAGAAATTATGAAAAAAATTAAACACCCCGAACATATTCCGGTTCACATTATATTAATTATCGGTTCTATTTTTATGCTTTTCCCCTTCATCTGGATGCTGACAACCTCGGTTAAAAGTGAAGAAGAAATTCTAAGCACCTCAAATACAATTTCGATACTACCAGACAGCCTCAGGCCTGACGTCCTAAACAGCCCTGAAGATAGCGAACGCATCGAACGCAAAAAGGAAAAAGACGACCTTTTTATAAAAGAACAGGCCAAACCTCGCGAACAGCGTAGCAAAAAGATTCAAAAGCCGTTCAGCTTCTGGGATAACTACCGTTATGCGCTCGAAGCTCAACCATTTTATCGCTTCTTTTTAAACACACTTTTCGTAGCCATAACCGTTACCGTAGGCTCACTGTTTTTTGCTTCACTGGCGGCCTACGCCTTTGCCTTTTTCAAGTTTCCGTTTAAAAATACTGTTTTCATGATGATGCTTGGAACCATGATGATTCCGCAACAAGCATTATTGATTCCCAACTATATCTTCTTATCAAAACTGGGCTGGATTAACTCTTACCTTGCTTTGATCGTTCCCTGGCTCGCTACTGCCTATTCAGTCTTCTTTTTAAGACAATTTTTTCTCCAGCTTCCCAAAGATCTTTTTGAAGCGGCAATTATAGATGGTTGTAACCGATTTCAATTTTACTATAAAGTTGTTCTACCATTAAGCAAGCCGCCGATGGTCACTCTGGGTGTATTCTGCTTTCTGGCAAACTGGAACAGCTTTATCTGGCCATTAATCGTTACCAACGACACGAACTTAAGAGTTATTCAGGTCGGGCTGAGTTATTTTTCGAGTGAAGCCGGGACCAAATGGGGCCCGCTGATGGCTGCTTCAACCATGACCATTCTTCCCCTTGTAATTTTATACTTCCTTGCACAGCGACAATTTGTTGAATCACAGGCAATGACAGGAATGAAGGAGTAAAAATGCGCAACTTTCTAATAGGTGTCTTTATCGTCTGGCTAATTATAGTTGGTTTAATAATAAAGCACGAAAATGCAACAACAGGTAAGGAGGGGGATAACTCCCATAGTGAAAGAGTAACCATAGTTTTCTGGCATGCAATGGGCGGTCCGCTCGGAAGAGTCATGACTGATCTGATCGATCGATATAACAACAGTCAGCAGGATTATTACATTAAAGCTGTAAGTATGGGTAGTTACGATACACTCGCTAAAAAAGTTCTGGCTTCACTGGTAGCAGGTGAGGCTCCCGATATTTCCCAGAACTATGAAACTCTGACTAAAAAGTTTATTAAACATGACAAAATCGTTTGCCTCGATAGACTTATAGCGTCCGAATCAGAAGACATAAAAGCTGATATTATACCTGTTCTGCTTAGAAACAACACCTTCAATGGTAAACTCTACTCGTTTCCCTTCAATAAGAGTGTTCCGGTTCTTTATTACAATAAAGACATGTTTGAAGAAGTCGGCCTTGATCCTGACAAGCCGCCAAAAACTCTTGATGATCTTGCGGAATATGCGGAAACAATTACCAGATATTATAAGTCCCGCCCCGGTCCAGACCTTGGAATTTATGGGTATGGCTGCAGCAAATCGAATGTCTGGAATTATCTTAACCGAGTTTTACAATTTGGCGGTAAAATAGTTTCGGAAGATGCTAAAAAAAGCTTTTTCGACCAGGAACCAGCTATAAATGCCTTGCTGGCATTACAAACCATGCTTTTTAAGGAAGTGGCCCGTGAAGGGCAAGGCTTCGACCATCAGAACGACTTTATTGCCGGGAAATGCGCTATAATCGAAAGTAGTATAGTCAGTAAAGTTTTTATGGAAAACAGTATCGACTTTGATTTTGCCGTTGCGCCGCTGCCTGAACAAGTAGAAAAAGGGGTTATTTTATCAGGTAGTAATATTAATATCTTTGATAACGGTGATCCTGCGAAAATAGCCGGCGCCTGGGACTTCATCAAATGGTTTACCTCAACAGAAATTGGTGCAGAGTGGAGCGTTAGAACCACCTATATACCCGTTAGAAAATCCTCACTAAAAAGCGATTATTTTCTTGAAGCACAAAAACGCGACCCCAACCTCAAAGCGCCCTACGTTCAGCTTGAATACAGTAAATTTGAGCCTCGTCTGACGTCCTGGTTTGAAATCAGAGATCTGATGGCCGATCATCTTGAAAGGGCCAGCATAGAGGTTAAAGAAATGCAAAAAGAATACAAAGAAAAACATGATAAAGACAATCTCATTGATTTACCAAAATCAGAGGCTTCGACTTTCATAAAAAAATACATTGAATATAGATGTAAAGAAATGGCAGAGGATGTAAATGCAATACTCAAACATAGTTCCCGATGAACTCAAACCCGATGCTGATAAAATAATAGAAAAGATTAACAACAGCAGAACTTTTCTGCTTTCTTCACATGTTCGTCCCGATGGCGATGCTATTGGTTCGGTAGCCGGGCTTTGTAAATCTCTCAGCAAAGCCGGCAAACAGGTTGAAGTCGCCTTGTTAGATGGTGTTCCCAATCAATTTGCCTTTGCTTTTCCTGAGGTCAAACTTTACAAAACAGACCGGATTGATTCTGATCATGATCTTATAATTGTTCTCGATGCCGGTGATGAAACCAGAAGCGGAATAAAATTCAAACCGACTGTTGATCACAAAAACCTGATAAATATAGATCATCACGCCAGCAACAATTATTTTGGCGATATGAATCTGGTAGACACCTCGGCCTCATCTACCTGCGAAATGATTACCGGGCTGCTATCTTATGCAGGCTTGCCAATAGACAAAGACATAGCTTTAAGTCTCATGCTGGGACTGATAACAGATTCACGCTCATTTCAGAATGAGGGAATCAGGCCCGAAACACATCTGGCTGCAGCTTGTCTTCTAGAAACCGGCATGGATAAATCGCCGATAATGAATATGCTCAATTCTAACCGATCTGAAGCAGATCTTCGAGTTCAGGGGTTTGGCCTGGCGAACTTTAAGCTTGAATGCGATAACCGCCTTTCAACTTTGGTAATAACGCAAAAAGACCTTAAAAAACTCAATGCAGGTATTAAAAATATATTTGCCAGTGGCATTTTTAATATTCCACTCTCCATGAAATCTACCAAAGCTTCGCTGGTCATTTTTGAACGGGAAGATGGTATGTCCTTCTGTGAATTCAGATCCAGAGGGGGCATAGATGTTAAAGAAGTAGCCGTCTCCATGGGCGGAGGCGGACATGTTCCCGCCTCAGGTTGCAGTCGAGAAATACCGATTGAAGAACTTGCCCGGGAAGCAATAGAGAAAATGAAATCTCAGGTAAATAAGAGTATAAAGAGGAATTCAGCTTGAAGAAGTTTTTTTTTCATATTTTTGCTTTTGTAATTGTTTTCTGTTTCATAACAACTATTTTTAAAATCAGTTCACTTCATGCCCGGCCTGCAGAAGTTCCCACCATCATTTTAAAGGGAATAGGAAGCATGCAACTGATACAAAGTACCAGCCAATCCGGAACAAAAGCTTCACAGCTTGTTCTTACCCGACCGGGCGGTCGCCGCCAGGTAATCGACTCTTTTTATGGCCTGCAGCCCTCTAAACTGCGTCGTTTCGATCTTGACTCCGATGAGCAGGCTGAAATAATTGCTACTCTCATGCATCCCGACGGCACAGATGTCATGCCCTATATTTACAGCACTAAAGAAAATTTTACCAGAATTTACCCCCCCCAAAAACAGCAGATGCTGCCTGACATAATTTGTCGAAAAATCATTCTTACCTCACGTAACAACCATCCGGCTATCTGCGCTAAATTCAAAGTTTCTTTCCATGATTTCGGACCACCCGACCTGTACCGACTTGAATTTTACAAACTCGAAAACCAGAACCTTGAATTAATGGATAAAGGCTTTACCCATGACAGCCATTTTAATGTTCTGATGAACAGGGCCGCCTTTGCTTATTATCAAGGCTCTTACCAGGAAGCAGTCGATTATTATAACAAAGCCGTTTCATCTTCTACGGGTCGACTTACTAATGAGGCTTTTATAGAAGCTATCTTTGGCCTGGCTCAGGCAGAAAAGTTCAATAAAAATTTCGATGAAGCCCTCAAACTTTTTCAGAAAATTGTACTTGAATTTAAACAAAACGAAAGAACCAATGAAGCTCAGCAGGAAATAGAATTCATTTCTGCCAACATTAACAACAAAGAAGAACTTTCCTTTTTAATTGACGTGTTGAGCCTTACCCAACAAAATAAATGGCACGAAGCCCTGGAACTACTTAATCAACATCCGTTCAGCAATAAAACATTTTCTCTGCAAGATAGATTTCTTTTTATCAGAGGAGAAATTCTCATCGCTCTCAATCGAATAGAAAAAGCAATAGAAGCTTTTTCAACCATAAAACAAAAGTTTCCTGATAGTCAGTTAATTGAAGATGCAGATACCATGTTAAACGATTTACAGGGAAGTATCGACGGCACCAACGGGTTGTAAATGGCTAAAGATAAGAAAAAGCAGAAAAAAAAATACTGGCAGGAAGAAGAAGAGGGGCTTACCCCCGTTCAAAAAGGGATAATAGTTTCGTTAATCGCTTTTATTCCCTTTTTTTTCTTTATTCTTTTACCGGTTCTTGCCCGGGATCATTTTGTTGAAAAACTCAAAATACCTCCTGAAATTTTTTTATCCCCTCCCCATAAAATTGATCTGGTCCAAACCACTCCTGTTGGACAGACTTTTAAAGTAAATATAAATGGGGTTGAGTTTAAGATTCCCGTAGAATATACCCCAATTAAAATCAAAGAAAATTTCATCAAATTTTCCTGTGATCCTTTACGACTCACCAAAACCATTTCTGCCATCAGCCTCAAAGAAGACATAGAACTCAATTACACCTCAACCGGTTTCGCCCGATGGTTCATGCCCAACAATGTTTTTAAATTTCTCCAGGTTATACTAAGAGCAACCTGGCATCCAATACGGCTGATGTTTAAAGCCCAGTTTTATGCTACCGAAGGAATTGCCAGCAAAATTTTTGAAGCGAGGTGGAGTGCTCACTATCGGGGCTTTATCCTTCCCACCCCCGGGCAGAGGGGCTATGTAGGTCGAGTATTCAGAACAAATGGTTCGGGCTATTTCGAATTTGCCATGCAGGATGAAATTAACCGGGTAACTCTTCAGCAGTGGGTCAGTCTGGCAATGAAAATAAAGCCTCCAAACGGAAAAGAGCAGTATTCAGACCCTTATTCCCCTGCATTCTACAATCTTGAAACGCAAAAAGAACTTGCACTTAAACCCGAACGTCAGGTTGAAGTGCTGAGCCGCTGTTTAAATGAGTTTTTCCGCACAAAAAAGCCTATGTGGCTTATTCCCATAGCCATTGTCATGAAACAACGAGGATTTAACGCTCAGGTAATGGATCTACACAAGCAGTATCTCAATAAATTTGCCATCGACTCGCCCCTTAAAGATACCTGGAATGAGATTCTCGACCAGACTGTTGCCAGCAGTCTGGAAATTAAAATTGATCCAAGTCTTAACAAACAACTTCTTAAAGTGCATTGCAAAAATCTTACCGAACGGCAAATCAAACAAATTTTAATTAAAATAAAACTCAAATATAAAAACGGCAAAGAAAATACTTTCATCAAGAAGCTACTCAGTAACCAAAGATTATTTGAGTTACAGACTAAAGATATATTAATCGATGCACCCTCCGATATATCTCTGGTTAATCTGGATAATATCGATTACAGAATCATGCAGATTGATTTTATAGAATAAAAGGTCGGCTCAATTGCCCTAGAATGACTTTTCCCCTTGCACCCGTTGCCTGTGGTACGTTTGCAGGAACTTTTCTGACAAAAGCGTTGCCCAGAGCTGCGAAACACATAGCCTCTCTAGCCATTACCGGCACCCCAAGGCTCTCGGCAGTTATAACTTCAAACCTGTCTTTGAGTTGATATTTCAATCTTTTTAACAACTCCCTGTTAAAAGCTCCGCCACCGGCGACTACAAGTTTTGCCGGCAAAGAAATACTGATCTTTTTGTTTAAAAGAGCCATGACTACAGACCTGACAGTTATTTCCAGTAAAGTTGAAATTATCGCTTCTCTGTTGGTTTCAGCAGGAAATAATTTTAAAATAAGTCGCAAACCTTTAAGGCCAAACATTTCTCGCCCTGTAGATTTTGGTGGATCAGCCTTAAAAAAATTCTGATCCAGAACTTTCTTTACAACAGGTTCAACCACCTCGCCCTGTGCACCCAGTTTACCATTTTCATCGAATTTCATTGTGCCATTGCTGCTCATGTTGCAAAAAGCATCCATCAACATATTGCCAGGTCCGGTATCAAAGGCTGCTGACACTATTGCACCGGTCTCGCGACATTTCAAGACTGTAATATTGGCAATTCCACCAACATTTAATATGACCCGATCACTACTCATATTTTTTCCAAAGAAAATGCGATCGCCAAATGGAACAAGGGGGGCACCCTGCCCGCCTGCGGCCATATCCGCCTCTCTAAAATTGCTGATAACCGGCAAACCTGTTTTTAAAGCAAGAAGCGATCCATTCATTAATTGCAAAGATCCGGTTAAGTCATAGCCATCCCAATTTTGTTTTTCCGGACAGTGCCAGACCGTTTGCCCATGAACCGCCAGATAGTCGGGCTTTTCTTTGTTTCGGTGGAAAAACTTTGTTACTGCATCTGCATAGAGATTTGCGACATAAGAACTTCCGAGCAAAACTTCCCGGGCATCAGCTTTTTGCATAAGCTTCTGCAATCTAATTCCTGCTTTGGCTGTGAACTCCGCTGAATCATGCCATAACAATTTAAATTCGTTATTTTGCCCGAATTCGACCAGAGAGCCATCGATACCATCGCCGCTGGTGCCACTCATCATACCAAGAATTTTAAATGTTTTCTGCTTCATCGAGCTTAAATTAGTCTAATCCTTGACAAAAAACAACCACAACAGACTCCTAACAAAAAATCACAACCTGTCTTTGTATTCCTCAGAGCCTTGGAGGCTTTGTGTAAGGCATATTCTGTTTCCCAAAAAAAGCTGATAGTCGCTTGACCGAGAATTGCTGATTTAGAGGTAGCAGTTCTCGGTCAATCATTATTAGCTGGTTACAAAAAGTTCTGGTTTTATTTCTTTCTGTCAAATATAGAATTTAAACCACTGAGGCCACCGAGGGCACAGAGTAGATTTTTTAA
>JBNJGH010000060.1:0-21265 GCA_051747585.1 Candidatus Rifleibacteriota bacterium | reverse complement strand
AACCCGACATGCTTATCTCCCATTTCCCCTTCAGCCGCGCTCCCACACTGCATAGACTTGGCATCCAGGCATTCGAACCCGTTCTTATCGAAGGTAAGGCGATTCAGATACATCCTCTTGTATGTGCTGCTTATAACGCTGACTTTGATGGCGATCAGATGGCTGTGCATGTTCCGCTTATGGTTGATGCTCAGATCGAAGCACGTTTACTCATGCTTTCCAGCAATAATATTCTAAAACCAGCGGATGGTAATCCAGTTACCAGCCCATCACAGGATATGACCATTGGTTTGTTCTACCTGACAATCGAAAAACCTGAAGGCGATGGTTATCCGGTTACTGAACTCAAAACCAAAAAGGGGTTGACCTGGGAAAAATTACTGCTGAACGAAGGCAGGCCGTTTAACTTTAAACTGGCTGATGATGTCGATGACGATCTTCCTGCAGGAACGGTTCTGGACTCAAAAGAAACTATTAATCTGCTTAATAAAGCTAAAGTAGATAAGATTATTGTTTATCGCCCACCTGTATTCCATAGCCTGCAGGAAGCTCTGAATGCTTATGAAACAAATCAGTTCAGCCTTCAGTGGCCGGTATATCTCAAAAAAGATTCTCTGGTGGTTGAACAGTATGATGAAGACGACAAAAAAGATTCTGTCAGAGACAGTTATTTAAGAACTACTATTGGTAGAGTTATTTTTAATGATAATCTGCCTTCCGGTTTCCCTTTCCAGAATCTTCAGGTTAAAAAAGGGAATGTGTCCAGTCTTATTAAGAGATTGTTCGACATGTATTCACTTTCAATAATTGGTGAAACTCTTGATAAACTTAAAGCTCTTGGCTTTAAATTTGCTACCTATTCCGGTCTTACAATCTCTATTGTTGATATGATTGATCCGCCCAAGAAAAATGAAATTCTTGACCAGGCTGATAAAAAAGTTGTCAAGATACGCGAACGTTGGGGCAAAGGTGAAATCAGTCGTGATGAAAGAAAACAGGCTGAAGTTAATGTCTGGACAAAAGCAACAGAAGACGTTACCGATGACCTTCTCCAGGAATTTGAAGCCAGTGCTCATCTGGGTGAATTTAATCCCGTGTACATGATGGCGTTCTCCGGTGCGAGAGGTAATATGCAACAGATCCGACAGCTGGCCGCTATGCGTGGTCTGATGTCGAATCCACGTGGTGATATTCTTGCTTTCCCGATTAAATCAAATTTCCGCCAGGGATTGAACCAGTCTGAATACTTCATTTCAACATACGGTGCAAGAAAAGGTCTTGTAGATACAGCGCTGCGCACAGCTGACTCCGGTTACCTTACCAGAAGACTGGTAGATGTTGCTCAGGATGTTGTTATCACTAAACAGGACTGTGGAAGTCAGTTAGGTGTCGAAGTCTCTCCAATTCGTCAGAACAGAACTTCAAATAATATCATGATCGATGATATCGTTGTTCCGATTCGTTACAGGATAGCCGGAAGGGTTCTGGCAAAACCAATAGTAAATCCAGCTACCGGTAGAACCCTTTCTATTAAGGTCAATAAGAAAACGGTTAAGCTTGAAGCAGGCCTATACTGCACCAATGAAATTGCAAGTGAAATAGAGTCAAATTGTGATTTCCCAATTCCCTTCAATGAACTGAAACCCGGCATGATCTGTGCCGAACAGCTTATTGATCCCAGAAGTAACAGAATTATTCTTAGACCCGACCGTGAAATTAACGAATATGTTCTTGAAAGACTCGGCGAAGGTGCATTTCCAGAAATTAAAGTTCGCAGTAAAATTGTAATGCGCTCACCTCTTACCTGCCGCTCTAAAGTTGGTATTTGTCAGATGTGCTACGGATCAGATCTGGCGACCGGCAAAGTTGTAGATATCGGCGAAGCAGTTGGTATTATTGCAGCCCAGTCGATCGGTGAACCGGGAACTCAGTTGACAATGAGAACATTCCACCTTGGTGGTGTTGCTCTGGCTCAACGTTCGTATATAAAAGCAAGAAGCTCTGGCCTTGCAAGGTTTGATAATCTTAAATTGGCTAAAGTCTCAGATAGAGCGAAATTCGAAATTGGTTCAGGAATTGAAACTTTTGATAAGAGTGAATTTGGCAGCAATATCAAAACAGTTGTTGTTGGTGGCTTCCTCGGGGTCGAAAGTAAAAGCGGCAGAAAAGACCGTCTCCATATTCCGGTCGGCGCTGAAATGCGTATAGAAGATGGTGATAAAGTAACTCCGGGTAAGGCTGTTGCTGAATACAATCCGAATAACGTAGTTTCAGGATACACTGGTGAGGTAATCTACGAAGACATCGAACAGAAAGATGGTATGGTTGTTTCTGATGAAGGTATTATCAGAATACTTACCCAGGATTTTGATCCTGTTACCAAAGACTTCATTATCGAAGATTATAAAATACCACAGGGCGCAACTTTAAAAGTAGAAGATAACGAAATTATACATGCCGGTAACCTGCTGGCTGAAATTTCGGCAGAATCTCATGCTGCTATTGCCAGAACCGATGGTATAGTAAAACTTGAAAAGGTTCGCATAAAAAACAAACAGGTTATCAGCGACAATGGTATGATCTTTGTTTTCCCAACCGATGATAAAGAAGGCGAACGCAAAGAATACAACATGCCAAAAAGCGTTAAAGAACCTAAAATCGGAACGGTTAAATCCTCTGGTGTCATATTGAACGTTAAAAATGGTGACGAGGTATATCCGGGGCAGAAAATGCTCTCTATCGTTTCTGAAGTAGAAGGAACCTTAAATCTGTCTTCTGGTGGTGCTAAACTTACTATTGCTAAAGAAGTTGAAGAAGAATACGAATTCAAAGGCGAAATGGCTGCTGCCATAGATGAACAGAATAAAAACCTGTCGCTTATAGCCCCAATCTCTGGTGTTGTAAGAGTAATTAACGAAAAGAGCGCTGCCAACAAAACTCTTGACCGTAAAAGAGTTATTGTTAAAAACGAAATCGAATACCCGGTTCCTCGTGGCGTAATTCTCAGGCCTAAAGAGAATTGTCGTATACCTAATGGTGGCGATGTTGCAGAAGATGGTGAACTCACTACCAAACTGGTTATTCAAGCAGAAATCGATGGCACTATCGAGCTTACCGACATTAAATCCGAGGCCAGGGTACATCTGATCAGTGACGATATAGACGTGCTTCCAGGAGCCACTCTGGCAAGAGCTGCAATCAATAAAGAAACAGATGAAGTTGTGGCCGAAAGCGGCACTGAAATTGATGACGATCTGTTTGCTTTGTTTGAAGAAAATCGTGGTTCAATCAGAGAAGTTTATATAATTAAGGGTGAACAGGAAGCTGTAAATATTATCGGTGAAGATGATATTAAAGTTCAGTATCCGGTTCCAGCCGGCGCATCAGTTGTAGTAGAAGATGGTCAGGTAGTTAAAGCCGGTGATAAACTGGTTAGTGACATTGAACCTATGACTTCTGAAATAGCTGGTAAAGTTAACTATATCTACGGTTATAACAAAATCATCTGTGAAGAAATAATCGAAAAGATTCTGGTTTATAGTGGCGTGGAATTCAGTTATCCAGCTACTTTGAGCTTGAAATTTCCTCCTACTGTCGTAAAAGACGGTGAGCTGACCATAGCACCTATACCTTTCCAGACCTATTCACAGGTAGAAGACTCCGATGGCTCTGTTGGCATTAGAATTTGTCAGAAAGTAATTAAAGACAAAAAATATGCAATTACCAAAGACATGGTAGCTGCAGGCTGTTTAAGAGTAGAAGACGGTGACAAGATCAAACAAGGTCATGTTCTGGCAGTATTAAAAGCCGAAAATAAAGGTGTTGTTTTACTTGAGCACGATGTATCAAAAGAAGGCAAGGTTAAGAGTACAATCAAAACCATTGTCGTTCAACCGGGTGAGTCCCACCAGATAATGGATGGCGCTGAACTCAGAATTGAAGATGGCGTAAAAGTTAAAAAAGGTGAAATCCTTGCAAAATGGGGCGCCTCAGCAAGAAAAACAACAGACATTATTCAGGGTCTGCCACGTGTAGCCGAATTGTTTGAAGTAAGAAAACCCAAAAAAGAAGCAGTTATTGCTGAAGAATCCGGCATTGTTCATGTCTCCGGTAGCTCAGTTGCGATCAGAGATTTCAACAGCGGTGTCGAAAAACCTGTAAGGGTTCAGTTTGGTGCAACCGCTCTGGTAGTTCACGATGGCGAATATATCGAAGCTGGCGACGTTCTTACTGATGGTAAAGTTTTCCCGAAAAAACTTGTTAAGGTTGTTGGCCTGCCATTCGTTAGACGCTATCTGATGGATGAAATTCAAAGAGTTTATCGTGATCAGGGCGTAAGCATTAACGATAAGCATATCGAAATAATTGTTCGTCAGATGCTTAGAAAAGTTGTAATTACCGAATCTGGTAATTCAGAATTTCTGCCTAACGAATCAGTACATGTTCGCAGGTTTGAAGAAAAGGTTAATAAACTGATCGAAAAAGGTAAAAAACCACCTGTCGGCGTTCCTATGATTCAGGGTATTACCAAAGCTTCTCTGACTACAGATAGCTTTATTTCCGCCGCATCCTTCCAGGAAACAACCAGAGTTCTTACCAAGGCTGCAATTAAATCAAAAGTCGATTATCTTAAAGGTCTCAAAGAAAACCTTATTATCGGTAAATTGATTCCGGCTGGAACAGGTATCTCCATATCGAAAGATATTTTGTTCAAAAATCTTCCAGCTGAAATTGAAGCTGCCGAAGGTCCAACAGACGAACTTTTTGTCGACTCAAGCGATAAAGCCAATCTTGATCAGCTCGAAGAAGACCTCTTCATGAAAAAAGCTGAAACCGACGAAGGCTGATAAAAAATAAAAAATGGCCCCCCTTAGCGGGGGGCTTTTTTATTGTCTGACAGTCGCTTTTATTGAATAAAAGTACGTTGACAGCATATTTAACTTATGCTATCATCTACAATCCACCTTGGTTCATCGGGTGGCAGTCTTGCATTATTAGCGGGACTGGATAACTTATCAGGAAGGTGTTAGCTGTGCCTACCATTAATCAACTTATTAGAAAGGCCCGACGTGATGTTAAGTACAAATCTGACTCACCGGCTCTTGAGAATTGTCCTCAACGCCGTGGTGTTTGTACTGTGGTTAAAACCACCACACCGAAGAAGCCTAATTCCGCTCTTCGAAAAATAGCTCGTGTCAGGCTGACCAACAAAATTGAGGTAACGGCATATATTCCGGGTATTGGCCACAATCTACAGGAACACTCAGTGGTTCTGATTCGTGGCGGTCGTGTAAAAGACCTTCCCGGTGTTCGTTACCATATCATTCGCGGAGCACTTGACTGCGCTGGCGTTGCCAACCGCATGCAGGGACGCTCTAAATATGGTGCCAAACGGCCCAAGAAATAAGGAGGATTGATTCATGCCACGACGTGGACATATATCCAAAAGAGAATTAACTCCTGATTCAGTCTACAACTCAAGGCTGGTTACCAGATTCATCAATAATTTGATGTATGATGGAAAACGTAGTATTGGCAGTCGTATTTTTTACGATGCACTTGAAAAAGTTGCCAGAAAAAGAAAAGAAGATAATCCCCTTGAATTGTTCAAGAAGGTTGTCGAAGCTGCCAAGCCTCTCGTAGAAGTACGAAGCAAAAGAGTTGGTGGGGCGAACTATCAGGTTCCTATCGAAGTAAAACCTGACCGTGCGATTGCTCTTACTTTCCGCTGGATCCTCAAGTTTTCCAGAGCAAGAAAAGAAAAATCAATGTCAGATCGTCTCTCAGCTGAATTTGATGATATTCTCAGTAATAACGGCGCTACTATGAAAAAACGTGACGAAATTCATAAAATGGCCGATGCAAATAAAGCTTTTTCTCACTTCCGGGTTTAATTAATTATCAGTATAATCATTCTCATTAACAGGAAAGTTTACTCATGACTACCAGTAGTTCAAAAATGAAAAATATAAGGAATATCGGTATTGTGGCCCACATTGATGCGGGAAAAACCACAACCACCGAGCGTATTCTTTATTATACCGGTAAAGCCTATAAGATGGGCGAGGTTCATGAAGGAACAGCTGTTATGGACTGGATGGTTCAAGAACAGGAACGAGGAATTACCATAACAAGCGCGGCAACTAAATGCCATTGGGCCGATTGTGACATTAATATTATAGACACGCCCGGTCACGTGGATTTTACTGCCGAAGTGGAAAGATCGCTTAGAGTTCTCGATGGTGCTGTAGTTGTATTCTGTGCCGTTGCCGGAGTTCAGCCTCAATCTGAAACCGTCTGGCGCCAGGCCGAAAACTACAGAGTCCCAAGAATCGCTTTCGTCAACAAGATGGACCGCGTAGGTGCCAATTTTGAGCGGGTTGTTACCCAGATCAAAGAAAGACTGAAATCTAAACCTTTGCCTGTCGTTTTACCGATTGGTTGCGAAGATAGTTTTGCCGGTCATGTTGATCTGGTTACCATGAAGGCTCATATCTGGAACCTCGAAGAGGACAAGTCTCTTGGGGCCGAATTCAAAAAGTGTGAAATTCCTCAAAATTTGCAAGATCAGGTCGAAATGGCTCGTGAACAAATGCTGGAAACTCTCAGTTCCTTTAATGATGAGATTCTCGAGCTTTATCTCGAAGAAAAAGAAATTCCCGAAGTGTTGATCCGCCGGGTTCTGCGGAAAGCAGTCGTTAACAATAAGGTTGTGCCGGTTATGTGCGGTTCGGCCTTTAAAAACAAAGGTGTTCAAGACCTTCTTGACGCCATTGTTGATTATCTTCCTTCTCCATTGGATATTCCAGCGGCAACAGGTTTTACCCTGGAAAAAGAAGAAGAAGTTAAAGTTCCTGCTGACCCTGAAGCCGAATTTGCTGCTCTGGTTTTTAAGGTGGCAACCGATACCCATGTTGGTAAGCTTGCATACCTTAGAGTATACTCCGGAGCACTCGACGCCGGAAAAGTTGTTTACAATGTCAGTAAAGAAGGAAGAAAAGAACGGATAGGCAGATTTTTACAGATGCATGCTAATCAGCGCAAAGACCTGCAAAGGGTTGAAGCAGGTGATATAGTTGCAGCTATAGGTCTTAAAAAAGTTGCCACCGGCGAAACACTTTCTACTGACCCCCGGTTTGTTACTTTTGAAAAAATTACGTTTCCTGAAACTGTTATTTCAGTTGCTATTGAGCCTCAAACCCAGGCCGATTTATCTAAACTCGGTGATGTTCTTGAAGCCCTGATGGATGAAGATCCTACTTTTAAAGCAAAAATTGATCCAGATACCGGTGAAACCCTTATCTCTGGTATGGGGGAGCTACATCTGGAAGTAATTGTTGACCGAATTATTAGAGAATTTAAGGTTAAAGCTTCGGTTGGCAAGCCTCAGGTTGCTTATAAAGAAGGAATTACCACCAGGGGAAGAGGCGAAAATCTGTTTGAAAAGACTCTTGGTAACAAGAATCAGTATGCTCATGTAGTTATTGAAGTTGAACCCCTGGAAAGAGGTAAAGGCTTCAGATTTACTAATAAGGCAAAAGCCGAAGAAATTCCTGCAGAATATGTTGAATCTATTCATCAAGGATGCAGAGACGCAATGAACGATGGCATTCTCGCAGGGTTCCCTGTGGTAGATGTTGATGTGCGTCTGGTCGGCGGTTCTTATAATGAAAGCGACAGTAATGACATTGCCTTTAAAATTGCCACTTATGAAGCTATGAAGTCAGCAATGCGCTGTGCCGGGCCCGTTTTGCTCGAACCCTTTATGAGGGTTGAAATTGAAACGCCTGAACAGTATATGGGCGATATTATCGGCAATATTAATGCCAGAAGAGGAAAAGTAATTAATATGGAAATGCGTAATGACATGAGAATCGTTGAATGTCATTCACCACTTTCTGACATGTTTGGTTATTCAACCCAGCTGAGATCTCTCTCGCAGGGTCGTGCAACCTTTACCATGGAATTGCTTCATTATGATGAAGTCCCACAAAGTGTCACTGAACGTATTCTCGGTGTGTTTGGCTACAGCCAGCCACCCCAGCAGATGATAGCCGGCGACAACTAAACGGTTATCAACTTTTATTGAAATCCACAAGGAGGATTTTAAAATGGCCAAGCAAAAGATGCGGTTGTCTTTAAAGGCTTTTGATCATCGCCTTCTTGATCAATCAGTTGCCAGAATTTGCGACACCGTAAAACGTACTGGAACAAAAATTTCCGGTCCAATTCCTATGCCGACCGAAATCCGGAAATATACTGTTCTGCGTTCTCCTTTCGTAAACAAAGACTCGCGTGAGCAGTTCGAAATGAGAATTCACAAAAGAAATATCGATCTTTTTAATCCGTCAGGTCAAACTGTCGATTCGTTAATGAATATGGACCTTCCCTCCGGTGTTAACATCGAAATCAAGATGCTCTGATTGCTGGAAGGATAAAGGAGGAAAATAATGGGCGTTAAGGCAATATTGGGCACCAAAGTTGGTATGACCCAAATTTTTACAGATGATGGGAACGTGGTTCCTGTAACCGTAATTAGCGCAGGTCCCTGTACTATTATAAGAAAAAGCGATAATGCCGTTCAGGTTGGTTATCGTGAAATTAGACCAGAAGCGGTTAAACGTCTTCTGAACAAACCATTGCGCATGAGTTTTGAAAAAGCCGGTGTGAAACCGTTCCGCTTTGTAAGAAGCTTGCCCGCTGACGAACTTGAAGGCATTGAGCCGAACACCGAAATCAATGTTTCAATGTTTAAAGAAGGTGACACTATTAGCGTCACTGGAACCAGCAAGGGTAAAGGCTTCTCAGGAGCTATCGAAAGACACCATTTTCAGCGTCAGGCCATGACTCATGGCGCTTCAGATTATAGCCGTGCCGTTGGTTCAGTTGGTTCTGGTACAAACGCAAGCAGAACCTGGAAAGGTAAAAAACTTCCAGGGCAGCTAGGTAATAAGAAGAGCACAGTAAAAGGTCTGAAGGTTGTTAAAGTTGACGAGCAGAAAAACCTTCTGTTGGTGAAAGGTTCTATACCTGGAGCCGCCAATGGTCTGGTCGTTGTTAAGCACCAGGCTTAAGGAACGGAGGAAAAAATGGAAGCTAAAATTTTTAAAATGAATGGATCCGAAAACGGTTCGATTAAGCTTAATGATACTATTTTTGCTGCGAAGGTTAACCCTCAGACTATTAATGATGTTGTTAAAGCTCAATTAAATAATGAGCGACAGGGTAACGCTTTCACCAAAGAAAAAGGTGAAGTTCGCGCCAGCACAAGAAAATTGTATCGTCAGAAAGGTACTGGTCGTGCAAGACAGGGCAGTGCTAAGTCTCCTATCCATGTTGGCGGAGGAACTGCTTTTGGTCCCAGACCAAAAAATTTCGACCATCGCCCACCTAAAAAAGTTGTTGATAAGGCTTTAATGGGGGTTCTTTCTGACAAAGCTGCTACTGGTTCAATCAGAGTTGTTGAAGGTCTCGATTTTGAGACTGGTAAAACACGCGATGTAAGTGCTTTCTTAAAAGATCACAAAATCGAAAAAGCTCTGTTTGTTGTTCCTGAAATTTCTGAAAATATCAGACGCGCAACTGCCAATCTTAAAGATGTTAAGGTTGTGACACCATTGCATGTTAATGTTGTTGACCTGCTTAAATATGGTCAGGTAGCCATTAGTGACAAAGCAGTCAAAATGCTTGAGGAGGTCCTGGTAAAATGAAAACAGCTCAGGATATAGTTATTAGACCTATCGTTTCAGAAAAAAGCTATGACCGTATGGGCGAAGGCATATATCAGTTCAAAGTAGCCCGTGATGCTAACAAGAGTCAAATTAAGAATGCTGTTGAAGAGCTTTTTGAAGTATCTGTTACCAAGGTTAATACTCTTAATGTAGTACGTAAACCCAAACGACGTGGGGTTTTCCGTGGTTTTACTTCAACTTGGAAGAAAGCCATTGTTACCCTTAAAGAAGGCGATTCAATTGATTTCTTCGAAGGAATTGCCTGAGTAAAGTAGGAACAGGAGATAAAAATGAGTATTAAAGTCTATAACCCTACCACACCCTCACGCCGCTTTATCACAGGTTTCTCGTTTGAAGAAATCACTACCGATAAACCATACAAACCTCTTTGTCAGTGGCTGCACCGCAAAGCCGGCCGCAACCATTATGGCAGAGTAACCTGCCGTCATAGAGGTCAGGGTAACAAAAGAATGTATCGTATTATCGATTTTAAACGTGATAAAGACGGTATACCCGGTACCGTGGCAACTATAGAATATGATCCGAATAGAACTTGTCGTATAGCTTTGATTAAATATCTTGATGGTGAAAAAAGATATATCCTCGCACATGAAGGCATTAAAGTCGGCGATCAGATCGAAAGTGGTCCTGAAGCTGATATTATGCCCGGAAACTGCCTTCCCCTCAGAAACATCCCTCTTGGCTCAACCGTAAATCAAATCGAAATGAAGCCGGGTAAGGGCGCACAGATCGCACGCTCTGCTGGAGTAAATGCTCAGCTCGTCGGTAAAGAAGGAAAACATGCTCAGATTCATATGCCTTCTGGCGAAATGAGACTTCTGCCTCTGGATTGTCGTGCTGTTATCGGCGCGATCGGTAATAAAGATCACATGAATGTTACCATCGGTAAAGCCGGTAGAAAACGTTGGATGGGTCGTCGGCCCTTCGTTCGTGGTTCGGCCATGAACCCGGTTGACCATGCTCATGGTGGTGGTGAAGCTGCTACAAGCCGTGGTAGACCACCTGTTTCACTCTGGGGTAAACCAGCTCAAGGTTACAAAACCAGAAAGAAAAAGAAGCACTCCAGCAAATACATCATTTCGAGAAGAAAAAGATAAGGGAGAGAAATAATGGCTAAAAAAGCTCCATTTGTTTGTGAAAGACTCTTTAATAGAATTCATGCTATGAACCAGGCAGGCGAAAAGCGTCAGATTAAAACCTGGTCCAGAGCTTCAACGGTTTATCCCGAAATGGTGGGTCACACAATTGCAGTTCATAATGGCAGAAAACATGTTCCCGTTTTCATTACTGAAAACATGGTTGGGCATAAGCTTGGTGAATTTGCTCCCACCAGAACTTTCCGTGGACACGCCGGCGAAAAAGCGGCTTCCGCCAGATAAGGGAAGGAGATAATAATAATGTTACGACTTGTAGGTGTAACCATTCCCGATGATGTAGATCTGTATAACGGCCTTCGTATGATCAAGGGCCTTGATACAAAAAACAGCCGGGCTAAAATTGAAACTATTCTGACCAAGGTTGGTCTTTATAAACGCCAGTTACAGCCAAACGGCAAACTTGAAAAAGTTTATCCAAAAGTTGGTTCTCTCAGCTGGAAACAAAAATCCAAATTGATTGAACAGCTTGAAATGCCAAGGGCTGTAGTAAGAAACATTCGAATCAGTCCTAAAAAATTAAGACTGGTAGCAGACGAAATTCGTGGTAAAAGTGTTGATGAAGCACTCGACATTTTGCAGTTCCTCCCAAAAGGCGGTTCTCCAATTCTGCTTAAGCTACTGAAATCAGCTATTGCCAATGCTGGTAATAACCATGACCTCAGAGCCGATGATCTTTATATTGCCAAAGTCGCCGTAGACGGCGGCCCCGTAATGAAAAGATTTATGGCCAGGGCTCGTGGACGTGCCTGCCGCATCTTAAAAAGAACCTCTCATGCAACTATAGTTCTGCGTGAAAAATTCTCTATGTCTAAATTTGAAGTAGAAGATGACAAACAGAGCACAAAGAAAACTGCCGCTAAAGGCAAAAAGAAAACCACAACCAAAGCTACAGCTAAAAAGGGTACTGCAAAAAGCAAAAAAACAGCTACCAAAAAGGCTGAAGCAAATAAAACCAGCAAAAAAACTACTAAAACCCAGGGAGGTAAAGAATAATGGGACAGAAAGTAAACCCTGTTGGAATTCGTCTTGGTATTACCCGAACCTGGGATTCAAGATGGTTCGCCAAACGCAGCGACTATGCAACTTTTCTTCATGAAGATGTGAAGATCCGTGAATTCATCGATAACAAACAGTTCCGCCGCGAAGGAATCGGCAGTATTGAAATCGAACGTAAGTCAAATAATAAACTGCGTGTAACTATTTATACAGCCAAACCCGGCGTTATTATCGGCCGTGGTGGCGAAAGAGTAGAAATACTCAAAAAAGAACTTGAAAAAATGACTGGAAAGTCTGTTTTCCTGAATATTCAGGAAATCAAATCGCCTGATACTGAAGCCAAGCTTATCGCTGAAAGTATAGCTTTGCAGCTCGAACGCAGAGTGTCACATCGTCGTGCGATTAAACAGACAATCGGTCGTGCCATGAGAGCCGGTGCTCAGGGTATCAAAGTTACCTGTTCAGGTAGACTGAACGGCGCCGAAATTGCCAGATGCGAATGGGTTCGCGAAGGCAGAGTTCCATTGCATACTCTTCGTGCTGATATTGACTATGCTAAAGACACTGCAATTACAACTTTTGGTTGTGTTGGTGTGAAAGTATGGATCTTTAAAGGCGAAAAGATTGGCAAACAGAACTTTGCAAGCCGCGAAGCTAAAAAGTAAGGAGGAACCCGAACTATGTTGATTCCAGCCAGAACAAAATTCAGAAAGCAGCATCGTGGAAGAATGAAGGGCGAAGCTAAAGGCGGAAAATATCTCGCGTTTGGGTCCTACGGTCTTCAGGCTCTTGATCCTCATTGGATCACAAGTGCTCAGATCGAAGCAGCTCGTAAGGTAATTACCAGAACCGTTAAACGTTCAGGTAAAATGTGGATAAGAATTTTTCCCGATAAACCTGTTTCTAAAAAGCCTCTCGAAACCCGTATGGGTAAGGGTAAAGGCGCTCCTGAATTCTGGGTAGCAGTCGTTAAACCAGGTCGTATTCTGTTCGAACTCGAAGGCGTACCTGAAAGTGTTGCTATCAAATCTCTCAGCCAGGCAGCTAATAAATTACCGATTCGCTGTCAGGTAGTATCCGGCAAAATGTAAGTAGGAAGGTGAAACATGAAGAGTCGAGAAGATTTTTCTGAACTGAACGAGCAGGAACTCGAACTAAAATATAAACATTACAAAGAAGAACTGTTCAACCTGAGATTTCAGGCGGTAACAGGTCAGTTGTCTAATCCCTCGAGGATAAGCATTGTGCGCCGCAACATAGCTCGCGTAAAAACCTATCTGACCAGAATGGAAAAGGCTAAACTTCATCAGATGCTTAAAGATGAATATGATGCTTTGCTTAAGGAAGAGAAAATTGATTCAATGAAGACACCACTTCGTGAAAAAATTTCCCAGCTTAAAAGTCGCCTTACCAGAAAAGCTAAAATGGTTGATAAGGAAATCCGCACCAGTTGCGATAAAAAAGTTGCTGAGCTGATTAAAACAATCAGAAGTGAAGTTTCTAAAAAACTTAGAAATTCAAAAGGTAAAGAAGAAGTCCAGCTTAGAGCCGTTTCTAAAAGATTAAAAGACCCAAAATGTACAATTAGAAAGAAGTTCCTTGACAAATTGTCTGAAATGGGATTAAATGAAGCTTCTCAAATTGCTAATCTTAAGGAAACCAAGCGTGCCAAACTGCGTGAACTCGAAAATATTCGAGCTCTGCAGCGCGAACTGACCGCAGGCCGGCTTCCCTTTTAATTAGGAGGAAATCATGGAAAAAACCAAAAAGATTCGAAGAAGCCGAGTCGGTAAAGTAATTGCTGACAGCACAAAAAAAACTATTAAAGTTGAAATAGAAGGTATTGTTCAGCATCCTCGGTTTAAAAAATACATTAAGCGTCATACCAGATTTCTGGTGCATGACCCCGAAGAAGAATGTAAAGTCGGTGATATGGTTCGTGTCGAAGAGTGCAGACCAATCAGTAAGACCAAAAAATGGATCGTGCGCGAAGTAGTTAAATCCGCCGGTTCTATCGTAGAGTAAGGAGTCCAGTAATGATTCAACAGGAAAGCGTACTTAAAGTTGCTGACAACTCCGGTGCCAAAAAACTGCTCTGTATCCGGGTAACCGGTGGCAGTAAGCGTAATTACGGCGGTGTTGGTGATATTATCATTGCTTCGGTTAAAGATGCCATCCCTGATGGGACCGTTAAAAAGAAGGAAGTGGTAAAAGCTGTTATCGTTCGTACCAAAAAAGAGCACCGTCGCTTAGACGGAAGCTTTATTCGCTTCGATGATAATGCGGCAGTTGTTATTAACGATGATAATAACCCACGTGGAACCCGTATATTCGGGCCGGTTGCCAGAGAGCTTCGTGAAAAACAGTTCATGAAAATCGTTTCCCTGGCACCAGAAGTTATCTAGGGGGCATATAATGCATAAAAAAGTTAAAGCTAGACGCGCTGTAGCAAAACCTCACATCAAAAAAGATGATATGGTAGTTGTTCTCAGCGGTGAAGACAAAGGTAAAAAGGGCAGGGTTCTTACTGTAAATGCAGAAAAGGGCCAGGCCTATGTGGAAGGCGTTAATATCGTAAAGAGACACACCCGACCAAGTAAAAGTCTTGGTAAGGGCGGGATCATCGATAAAGAAGGCCCCGTTGCCATAAGCAATCTTGGTTTGCTTACTCCTGACGGAAAAGGCCTTACAAAAGCAAAAATCGTTACCCAGGGCGGCGAAAAAAACCGCGTATGTGCTAAAACTGACGAGCCTCTTGGCCGTAAGTAATTAACCTGATGTCCATCAGGAAAAAATAAAGGAGATTCGGCATGGCAAAGACAGAAAAAGGTTCCGAACAAGGAACAAAGTCTCTCCCAAGGCTGAAAGAGAAGTATCTGAAAGAAATCGCTCCGAAATTGGTGTCCAAGTTCGGTAATCCGATGCGAGTACCCAAAGTTACCAAAGTGGTTATTAATATGGGCGTCGGACAGGCTACTCAGAACGCTAAACTTCTTGAAGCAGCTACGAGAGAGTTAACTATGATTGCAGGGCAAAAGCCTGTTGTTACTCGCGCTAGAAAATCTATTTCTAATTTTAAATTGCGCGCAGGCGTACCAATCGGTTGTCGCGTAACACTTCGGGGTGATAGGTCATTTTATTTCCTGGATAAACTATTTACCGTTGTTATTCCTCGTATAAGAGACTTTCGTGGTCTTTCTCCGAAAGCTTTTGACGGAAGAGGTAATTACAGCCTCGGTTTGCAGGAACAGCTGGTTTTCCCTGAAATCAATTATGATTCAGTTGATAGAGTTCAGGGTATGAACATTACATTAGTTACCACCGCTCAAAACGATGGTGAAGCCAGGGAGCTTCTCGAAATGATGGGCATGCCGTTTAGAAAACCCACGAAGAAGCAGTAAGAAAAGGAGTTGTTATGGCAAAGAAAGCATTAGTGAAAAAATGGATGAAAACTCCCAAGTTTTCTACCCGCCGCTACAACCGCTGCAATATTTGTGGTCGGCCTCGCGGTTATATGAGAGATTTTCAGATGTGTCGCATCTGTTTCAGGGACCTTGCTTCAATAGGAAGAATCCCGGGCGTTACAAAATCAAGTTGGTAAGAAGGAGAATTAGATTATGAGTATGACAGATCCTATTGGTGATATGCTGACTCGAATCCGGAATGCCAACTCTGTAAGGCATGAAAGTGTAGAAATGCCTTCTTCTAAAATGAAGATCGAAATTGCAAAGATCCTCAAAAAAGAAGGGTATATCCGGGATTTCAGATATTACAAGTTCCAGAATAAATTTAATTTAAAAGTGTTTTTGAAATACGGAGAAAAGAGTGCTGCCACTATAATGGGTATTGAAAGAGTTTCAAAACCCGGTCTTAGAAGATACTCCGGCAAAACCGAGATCCCTAAAGTTCTTGGTGGCCTGGGGGTAGCTATTCTCTCAACTTCCAAGGGCATCATGACTGATAAAGAAGCCCGAAAGGCCGGAGTCGGCGGAGAAATTATCTGCCGCGTCTGGTAGTCAGGAGGAAATTAAATGTCACGAATTGGAAAAACACCTGTAAAAGTTCCCAAGGGAGTTGAAGTTAAAATAGATGGTCTTTCTATTTCAGTAAAAGGCCCTAAGGGTTTAATAAGTAAAACTATGCCCGAAGGCGTTAAATTTGAGCAAGTGGAAGACAAAATCGTTTGTTCAATTCCTGAAAACAGTAATAAACCTATCAGGTCTAAATTTGGCCTGGTTAGAAGTTTGATAAACAATATGGTTATTGGCACCAGCGAAGGCTTTAAAATTGGTCTCGAAATAATCGGGGTTGGTTATAAGGCCCAAAGTCAGGGTCCGAGCAAAATTCAACTCAATGTTGGTTATTCCCACCCGGTCGTTTATGAAGCACCCGAAGGCGTAGCTCTTAAAGTTGAAGGCAATAAGGTCTTTGTTGAAGGCGTAGATAAAGAAGCTATTGGACAGACTGCAGCAGAAATCCGTAAAGTCAGACCTCCTAAGCATTATAAGGATGGCGCTGGTATCAGATACCTTGGCGAGAATGTTCGCATCAAGGTTGGTAAAAAGCTTGCAGCCTAAGGCAGTAAAGGAAGGTAGAATATGAAATTAAATAAAAAAGATATGCGTCAACGACGTCATTATCGCAGCAGATTTTATTTGTCCGGAACTGCCCAGAAACCTCGACTGGCAGTATTCAGAAGTCTTAAGCATATCTATGCCCAGATCATCGACGATGAAAGTGGCAAGACTCTGGTAATGGCCAGTTCGCTGGATAAAGATCTGCGCGGTTCTGTTAGTGGTGGCAACAAAGATGGCGCAAAACAGGTTGGCCAGAAGGTAGCCGAAAGAGCTAAAGAACAAGGCATAACCGCTGTGGTATTTGATAAAGGTGGATTCAAATATCATGGTCGCGTCAAGGAACTGGCTGAAGGTGCCAGATCCGCTGGCTTGAAATTCTAGGAGGAACCGATGAATAGAAGTGGAAATCCTCGTTTTCGACGTGGCGGTCGCGGCCGTGAACAGGAAGAAAACGAATATACCGAAAAAATAATTGCTGTAAATCGTGTTAGTAAAACCGTTAAAGGTGGACGCACATTTGGTTTTTCCGTTCTGGTTTGCATTGGCGACCAGAAGGGCAAGGTTGGTATTGCCATAGGTAAAGCAAAAGGTGTTCCAGATGCGGTTAGAAAAGGCCTGCAACAGGCTCGTAAAAACTTGATTACCGTTCCAATGAACAAAGACACTATCACTCACCCTTACATTGGCAAATTCGGTTCAGCTCAGGTAGTATTAAGACCTGCAGCACCCGGAACCGGTGTTATTGCCGGTGGTGCCGTAAGAGCTATATTTGAAGCTCTTGGTGTGAAAGATGTCCTTGCCAAGCGCGTTGGAAGTAAAAATCCGGTGAATATGGCCAAGGCTACTATGAACGCACTTCGTGAAATGCGCGGAGTTGAAATAGTGTCCAAGCAGCGCGGTATTCCGCCTGCACAGGTCATTAACGGCTAAGGAGAAGCACTATGGCAGAAAAAGAAGTGACAATTAAGCTCGTAAAAAGCTTTATTGGCGCCAACGGGCGTCAGAGAGAAACCCTTAAAGCGTTGGGTCTGCGCAAGATGCAGCAGGAAGTAAGCCAGAAGGCTACTCCTCAGATTCTTGGCATGATCAATAAGGTTCAGCGCTGGGTTGAAGTTAAGTAAGGAGACCTTGAAATGTTAAATCTTGGCAATCTTAGAAAGGCTAATGGGTCTACCACTAAGCGAAGAAGAGTAGGGCGCGGTAAAGGGTCCGGTATGGGTAACCAGGCCACTGCTGGCCAGGGCGGACAATTAGCCCGCTCAGGAAAACCCCATCCATACTCTGGTTTTGAAGGCGGACAGATGCGTCTCGTTCGTATTCTTCCAAAACGCGGTTTTGCTCCATATCGCAAAGTTGTTTACAGCCTGGTAAACCTTGCAGACCTTGATAAAGCTTTTGAAGCCAATACTGATGTAACAATCGAATTGATGGCCGAAAAAGGATTAGTAAAAAATCTTAAACAACCAGTTAAAATTCTGGCCCGGGGCGAAATTAACAAGGTCCTTAATGTTAAAGCCCATAGGTTTTCCAATTCCGCCAAAGATAAAATTGAAAAAGCTGGTGGAAAAGCGGAGGTGATCTAATTGCTGCAGAGCCTGTCGAACTCCATGAAGATTCCGGAATTGCGGAATCGAATCCTTTTCACCCTTGGTATGATTCTCGTATTCAGGATCGGAACTCATATTCCGACTCCCGGAGTAGATGCCAAGCTTCTGACCCAGAACCTGCCATCATCTGAATTGTTCAGTTTCCTGAACATGTTCTCAGGTGGTGCATTGAGAAGATTCTCAGTATTCGCACTCGGAATCGCACCTTACATCAACGCATCAATCATTATGCAGTTGCTTGTATATGTTATTCCTTATTTTGAACATCTTTCCAAAGAAGAGGGCGAAGAGGGCCGTAAACTGATCAGTCAGTATACTCGGTATGGAACAGTTCTCATAGGTGCATTGCAGGCATTAGGCATCAGCTTTATGCTTGAAAGATACCAGGTTGTTCCAAATCCTGGTATTGGTTTCAAGCTTATGGCTGTTATAACCTTAACCGCAGGAACCGCGTTTATTATGTGGCTGGGTGAGCAGATGACAAGCCGCGGAATAGGTAACGGTATCTCGATCTTGATTACCGCCGGGATTCTTGCTTCCCTCCCTGAAGCAATTGTCCAGCAGATCGCTCTGTTTTCAGGCGATGCTAATGATGTAGTAAAGACAATCTTCTTGTTGTTATTTGTAGTTATTACTATTATGGCTATCGTTTATGTTCAGGATGGCGTGCGCAAGATTCCGGTTCAATATGCAAAAAGAGTCGTTGGTCGCCGAGTTTATGGCGGACAGAATACTTATATCCCGTTGCGTGTTAATCAGGCCGGAGTTATTCCCGTTATCTTTGCAAGCTCCATATTGATGTTCCCTTCAATGGTGTTTAACTGGATTCAGAGTCTTGAATCAATGCAGGAAGCTATTAAAAACCCGATCGTGTTCTGGGTTCTTAATATCTTTAATTACAATACCGCTTCTTATATAATTATTTATGTAGCTCTGATTATATTCTTTACCTACTTCTACACGGCAATTACCTTCAACGTACAAGATCTTGCCGACAATATGAAAAAGTATGGTGGCTTTATTCCCGGTATTAGAGCCGGGCAGAAAACCGTAGAATTCCTGGAAAGAACAGTATCCAGAGTTACTCTTGCCGGCGGTGTTTTTCTCTCCATTGTAGCTGTTATTCCGAACTTTCTAATAGGTTTCATGAATGTAAGCTTTTATTTTGGGGGAACAGCTTTGCTGATCGTCGTTGGTGTTGCTCTTGACACTATGAGACAGCTTGAGTCTCATCTGGTTACCAGACATTATGAAGGCTTCATGAAGAAGAAGGGGCTGCGATGAGTAAAGACCTCAACCTGATATTCTTAGGGCCACCGGGTGCCGGTAAAGGCACCCAGGCTCAGAGGGTTGTCGAAAAATACCGTATTCCCCAGATTTCTACCGGAGATTTAATCAGGGCCACGGTAGCTTCAGGTGATGAACTTGCGCAAAAACTCAAAAGCTACATGTCAGCCGGAGCTCTTGTCCCGGATGAACTCGTTCTCGATATACTCTTAAAAAGAATAAGCAAGGATGATTGTCAGAATGGTTTCCTTCTTGACGGTTTCCCCAGAACTATTGCTCAGGCAAAAGACCTGGAAAAACTTCTAGAGAAAAAAAATGCTCCCCTCAGCGGAGTTATTTGCATTGAAGTTCCTGACGAAGTTTTAACCAGTAGATTGACTGCCAGAAGAATTTGTTCTGAATGCGGCGCAAGTTATCATCTCGAGTTTCTTAAGCCAAAAAAAGAGGGAATCTGCGATAAATGCGGCAGTAAGCTTTATCAGAGAAAAGATGATTCTAAAGAAGTTATTTTAAATCGCCTTAAAGTTTATCACGATCAGACATCACCTCTGATTCAATTTTATCAGGAAAAAGGCCTGTTACACAGAGTTGACGGCGATAAAAAAATTGACATGATTTTTAAGGAAATCTGTGATATAATTGAAAATCTAAATTCGCCTTGATTTCCTTAAAAACACAACAGGAAATAGAAATAATGCAGGAGAATGGCCGAATACTATCGGTCATTCTTGATAAGGTAAAGCATCAGGCCAAACCCGGTGTTTCTACCCAGGACCTGGCAGATTATGCCCGAGACTTAATGGAAAAAGAGAAATGCAAAGCTGCATTTCTCGGCTACAGAGGGTTCCCGGGTTATATATGCGCCAGCATCAACGAAGAAGTCGTACACGGAATTCCCGCAAAAAGTAGAGTTCTTCAAGAAAAAGATCTCTTAACCATTGACATCGGAATAAAAAAAAACGGCTACTTTGCTGATATGGCGCAAACCGTATTCTTAGGCGATAATGTTCCTGCCGAATTGGATAATCTTATTGCCGCTACCCAAAAGGCTTTGTACATAGGAATCCAAAATGCGGTTGCAGGCAACACTTTGGGAAAAATTTCACATAGTATTGAAAAAACGGTTAATGAAAATGGTTTGTCAGTAGTCCGAAGATTTGTTGGGCATGGTATTGGTAAAAAGTTGCATGAAAAACCGCCTATCCCTAATTTCGGCTCTGAAAATCAGGGGCCGCGGCTCGAAATTGGAATGGTGCTTGCAATTGAACCAATAGCTACAACAGGTAGTCCGGACGTTATTATTAAAGATGACGGCTGGACAGCAATCACCCGCGATGGAGGTCTCTCGGCCCATTTCGAGCACATGGTTGCTGTTACAGAAAGCGGACCAAAGATACTAACCTCAACCTGCCAGGCGGGTTAAAAAGAAAGGGCAATAGTCTATATATGAGCAAAAGTGATACCATTCAGGTTAATGGAAAGGTTATAGAACCTCTTCCTAATGCCATGTTCAAGGTAGAACTTGAAAATGGTCACGTTATTCTCGCTCACATCTCTGGTAAGATGAGAATGCACTATATTCGCATCCTACCAGGAGATAAGGTCACCGTTGAATTGACACCCTATGATTTGACCCGTGGGCGAATTGTTTACCGCTTCAAATGATCCCTGTGAGCGGAAGAATTTTCCAGGAGGAAAAAAATGCGAGTTAGGGCATCAGTAAAAAAGATTTGTGAAAAATGTAAAGTTATTAAGCGTCGTGGAATTATTCGTGTAATTTGCGACAATCCCCGTCATAAGCAGCGACAGGGTTAAAATTCAGGAGGAAAAGTATGGCTCGAATAGCAGGTGTAGATCTGCCCCGTAATAAAAGAGTTGAAGCAGCTCTT
>JBNJGH010000059.1:18260-21481 GCA_051747585.1 Candidatus Rifleibacteriota bacterium | reverse complement strand
GAGACAAAAACCTTATCAGAGTTTAGGGAGTATTATTCTGAGGGCGGAGAAGGAAACATCTATGAAATCAGGAGTTAATGATTTAAAGAAAAAAAAGAAGTGTTGCGTGCATAGTATTTTTTTAAACCATTGTTAATAGTGCTTTGGATAGGGTTAAAATTTGTTAAAAATTGATTAAAACTGTGGAATTATTATGCTTAATAATTAGTATATATATTAATTAAACTGGCGAATTACAGTGAAGCGTTGTTGAAGTTGCTAGAGAAAATGGATATTGAAAGCCACGCAGGAACTGTAAAATGCTACACCTTATATACAAACACACTCTAATTTGATATTATTTAGAGTGTAGTTGTATAGTTCGGGAGTAACATTTTATGGATTACATTAAAGCAATAAAAAGCATGCTTGAGCGGCAAAACGGCATGATTACCAGTGCCCAGATCAGCGCTGCCGGTATTCCCAGGTATTATCTGAGCAAGATGGTAGATGAAAATCTTTTATTCAGGGTTGAGCGGGGCGTTTATATTTCACCGGGAACCTGGGAAGATGAAATGTTTTTATTGCAATACAGATACAGCAAAGGTATTTTCTCGCATGAAACTGCGCTTTATATACATGGGTTCAGCGATAGAAGCCCGATAAATTTTGTGATGACCTTTCCGTATGGTTATCACGCTGAATCTATTTCCGGTGCTAATATTAAAATAAAAAAGGTTGTTAAAAGCTTATATGAGCTTGGGGCCGTTGAAGAAAAAACAACATTTGGCAACCCCATTCGACTTTATGACCTGGAACGCACTCTTTGCGACATAGTTAGAGGTAATAACCGTTGTGACATACAAATAGTAAATCAAGCTATGAAACGATATGCGGCTTACAAAGGGAAAAATATTTCCAAGCTGATTCAATATGCAGAAAAGCTTCGGGTTAAGCCCAAAATACTTACATACATGGAGATATTATTGTGATTACAAAGAATCCGATGCAGCTAAAAGCAATTATAAAGAAAAAAGCTACGGAAAAGCATATTTCAGAGCAGCTTGTTATGCAAAATTATATGCTTGAACGTTTACTGGAAAGAATTTCGACAACCAAATACCAAAGGAACTTTATTCTAAAGGGCGGTTTTTTGATTGGTGCCATTGTGGGGCTGGATGCAAGGACAACAATGGATCTGGATGCGACAATAAAAGGACTTGAATTGTCGCATTCGTCTATAAGACATGTATTTGAAGAAGTTTGCCAGGTAAAGTTAGATGACGATGTGAATTTTGAGATCAGTAATATCAATGACATACGAGAAGCTGACGATTACCCCGGCATAAGAGTTGGATTGAAAGCTAATTATCCTCCGATAAGTGTGCCACTTTTCGTAGATGTGACAACCGGCGATAAAATAACGCCTGGAGCCATTGATTACAGACTGAATTTACTCTTTGATGAGCGCAGCATACAAGTGCTGGCCTATAATTTTGAAACTTTACTGGCAGAGAAACTTGAGACGGTCATCAGCCGAAATATTGCTAACACCAGACCAAGAGATTTTTATGATATCTATATACTTTACCGGCTGCATTTCAAAGACTGTAACCCTGTTATTCTCGATCAAGCCATAAAAGAAACAGCAAGCAAACGGGGCAGTTTGCCGGTAATAAGGAATTATAGACAAATAATACCGGAAATTGCAGCTAATAAAAAAATGCATGATTTCTGGAAGAAATATCAGAAAGATTATAGTTATGCGGCAGGAATTGATTTCAAAGAAATTTGTCAAATAATTGCCAAATTGCTTGATGAGTTAGGGTTTTAATTTAAGGGAGCCCCTGGGGGCTGATGGGTTGCGAAGTAAGGCAGTTTTGTTTACCAAAAGTATACAATTGTATAAAAATAGTATACAATCTAAATATTATGTTAGCTGAATTGTTTACTTCAAAGACCAGGGCTGAGTTTTTCAGGATTTTGTTTGGTTTGAATTCTGGAGAGTTTCATTTGCGGGAAATTGAGCGGCGCAGTGGTTTAACTATTGGAACTATTAGAAAAGAAGCTGAAAAGCTTGTTGGACTTGATTTAATAGTAAAAAGAATTGATGGAAACCGGACTTATTACCAGGCAAACAAGGCGCACCCAATTTATAAAACCATTCGAGAGCTTGTTGTGAAAACTTCCGGAATACAGGAAGTTATAAAAAAGGCTTTTAAAGAGCAGAATGTAGACTTTGTTTTTCTGTTTGGATCTGTTGTTAATGGCAACTTAAAGCCGGAAAGTGATGTAGATTTGTTTGTGATTGGGAATCCTGGTTTGAGAAAAACATGTAAAATACTGCAAAAACCGGCAGAAGATATCGGCCGTGAAATAAATCCGCACGTAATGAAATTTGCAGAATTTGTCAGGCGAAAAAAAGAGAATGAACATTTCGTTACCAGGGTGTTAGAATCACCTATTCTTATGATTGTCGGGAAAGAAGATGAGCTTAGAAAACTGGGCTAAGAATGGCTGGATACGAAAGCATGAGACAAGCCCTCAAGAAATAAAAAGTTTATTCGATATTGTTGATCGAGATTTACAGGATGCCCGAAGAAAAGAACTTTCGAGTGATTGGCGTTTTGGAATTGCTTATAATGCAGCCCTGAAAGTTTGCACAATTTTACTTTATGCAAAGGGTTACAGACCAGAAAGGTCGTTAGCACACTACAGAACCTTACAGGCTTTGCCACTTATTTAAGGTAAAGAAAAAATAGGGGATGCAACTTATCTTGATAAGTGCAGAAAAACCCGAAATATAGCAGAGTATGAACAAATCGGAGTAACAACTGTAAACGATGCAGAAGAGTTAATTGAATTTGTTGAAGATTTAAAATTTGAAGCTAAGCAATGGCTCAAAAGCAATCATAAAGGTCTGTTAGGCTTGTAACTCAACATGTTCTATGTGTGTTTACTTAAAAATAAGAATTAATTGGAATTGATATGAGAAATAAGATTCGAAGTATATTGTAACAATATTTTAGCACTTTGGGTTTCAATTCCTTTCCCAGATTGAGAATTAATTTCCTTTTTCGTAGCTTCCAGAATGTTAACAGCTGAAGTGATATTCCCTTTTTTCAAGCTTTTTAAAGAGTTCCTATACTTTACTGCCAAACTGTTTTTTACGCCTGAATTTTGGATAAGGTTGTTATCCAAAAGGCTGTTTAATATTTTAAGACCATTGGAAAAATTTTCTT
>JBNJGH010000059.1:0-18160 GCA_051747585.1 Candidatus Rifleibacteriota bacterium | reverse complement strand
TATACTTTACTGCCAAACTGTTTTTTACGCCTGAATTTTGGATAAGGTTGTTATCCAAAAGGCTGTTTAATATTTTAAGACCATTGGAAAAATTTTCTTCTACAGAACACCCAGTATTTTCCTTTGGAAAAAAACTAAAATATGCAACCATATTAGAAATCATAAACAAATCAGAATCTGCGTAGTCTTTCGAAGAGTAGACTTGAATGTTTTTTATTTGATCGAACATGATAGAAAAAAAACGATTCTTAGGAAATAAGCCATTATGGGAGGATCACTCAATAAGAAATTGGTATCAGAATACGGAATATTGACTAAAGTAATGCCTCCTTCTGACAAATCATCTATTTTAGTCGGTGAAATATTACGTTCGTATGTGTGGCGTGAACTTGAAGTCCACCCACCAACCGGATAACCTGGGGTTAATGGTGTTATAGGAATAACTGTGTTAACTAAACTTTTTGTGATTGTGACTATAATTGCTTTTGGGTCGCCACGTTTCTTGCTTAAAAGAGTCTGTAATTGTCTAGTAAAAACAGTTCTACCACCATAAACAGCATTTTGCTTGGTGTCATTGGTAATAATTACTTCCAAATCCGGCATAGATTTACCGAGATAAATAAGATTGCTTTCATAGCTATTAGGAAGATGTGTTGGATCGCTCAAAATTTCATTGGAAAAAGTGTCTGGAGAAGAATTTAAAAAATCAACAAAAAAAAGGCTTTCCTTGGACCAAGTATTTATTACAACGTTTTTCCATTCAGGAACTAATAAACTATCCGAAACACTATCAAGTTTGTTGAGTTTAATTGAAATTTTTGGCTGTTTTAATCTAATTGAAACTTCAACAGGTGAAAGAGTCTCATAATTAGCTTTTATTTTAATATTACCAGTAATCGTGGATGAAAGATAAGAAACAAAATCAACTTGATCAGCAATTATCAACGGATAACCTTCGGGAGTTGCCGGATAGTCCCACGGCCGACTTGTAGTCGGGTGAGTTTTAACACCTGCTTCTATTGGCAAATATTTTGGTTTAATATGGCTGGAACCAAGCATCAACACTTTATCAGCTGACTTCCAAGCTTGTCAGTCTTGCTGCACATTTTCATTAGCTCTTTAATTCTTGCAAAAACAATGCCCGCGAAACAGACACACACATAGCCTTACCTTCAGACTTTGTCTGGGTTAAAAAAGATTAGATTCTTTAAGTTGGTATTATTTTCTAAGTTTCAAAAAATCGTCATGAACTTCGCAATAAATAACGCCACCCTCTGACAGGTTTCCGGTACTGGTATAACGGCATTTATCACCCGGGGCCTCAATCGGATCTTTAAGATAGAAACCCTTTACCAGAACTCCGTCTTTCTCGGCCATAGACTTTTCAAACTTGGTAATTTTTTTCTCCTTATCCATGTTATACATCTCTACGGCTCCTAAAAGCATCCTCTGGTTTTGAAGACATTTTACTGCTGTTTTTTCTTCTTGGGCTGAATCACAGCCGGTTAAATAGACCAGAGAAGCTATTACAACCATGGCTACAACAAAATTTTTTTTTTTCATAAAAGACCTCTTTCTGTAAAATCAAAAACTGAACATCTCATGTCAGATTATAGCAGATTAACAACTATTTTAAATTCTTTAACTTAGATACTGAATGAAGAGCTGTTCGAATAGCTCGAAGAGCCTCCGCCGATGCCGGGGTCGCCCTCTTCAGCTCCGGTGCCGGTATCAGCGAATATGCTTTTTATAGATCTTTTTGGGAACCCTTTGGGGCGGGGCCTTGTATGATGCGCAAAAAGAGAAGTGCAAGGTATGGAGCAATGAAAGTTTTAGAAACATTATTACAGGGGTACCAGAAGATAAGTGACGCTGTAACGGAAGTTTGAGCTCGAGATGGGCTGGATTTTTTCTAAACCAGCTGACAAAATTGCAAATCCGCATTAGAATACAAATATTATAGATAAAAATTTTACAGAAATTAACATACTTGAAGTCATAGAATTAAACGAAATCAGTTTCAAGGAGTGATTAAGATGTCTTCTTTGCGTATCGAGGCTCACCCTGTACTAGAATTTCCCAAAAGAAAAAAAGTTAAGTTTTATTTTGAAGGAAAAGAATTCGAAGGTTATGAAGGCGAGCCAATCGCTGCCGCACTCCATGCAGCAGGGGTTAAAATGCTGCGTCGAAGCCCACATAAAAATCGAGCGCGAGGCTTTTTCTGCGCAATTGGACGTTGTTCAAGTTGCATTATGAAGGTTGATGGCGAAATTAATACCATGACCTGTATTACCCCGCTAAAAGAAGGTATGCAGGTGCAAATGCAGAAAGGACACGGGGTGATAGAACCATGAGCAGAAAGAGCGAAATATTTGTTATCGGTGGTGGCCCTGCTGGTCTTTCAGCGGCTATAGTTGCTGCCGAGCTCGGTGCGCAGACCCTGCTGGTCGATGACAGCGCCCGATTAGGCGGTCAACTTATAAAGCAGACCCATAGATTTTTTGGCAGCAGAACCCGAGATGCCGGTATAAGGGGAATTTCAATCGCAGATAAGCTTTGTAAAGATGTTGAAAACCTTAAGGAAAGACTGGAAGTTCTTGAAAATACCGCTGCGGTAGGTTTTTATTCACATAATGAGGCGGGAATTCTTTCTCAGAACGTTTATGAGAAAGTTACTTTTAAAAAAGCCATAGTTTGTACCGGAGCGACGGAAAACAGTCTTGCTTTTGAAAACAACGATTTACCCGGAGTTTACGGCGCGGGAGGGGTGCAAACCCTTATGAACGTTCATGGTATAAGGCCGGGCCACAAAATTTTAATGGTCGGTAGTGGCAATATTGGCTTGATTGTAAGCTATCAGCTTATTCAAGCAGGTGTGGATGTCGTAGGCCTTGTGGAAGGACTTCCAACAATTGGAGGCTACCTGGTGCATGCCAGCAAAATCAGACGTCTTGGCGTACCTATTTATACTTCCCATACAATTGTCAAAGCTAATGGTGAGACCCAGGTAGATAGTGCAACTCTTTGCAGAGTTGACGAAAAATTTCAGCAGGTTCCTAATACCGAGTTTGATATAAATTGTGATTGCATTTGCCTGGCAGTTGGTCTTACTCCGCTGATAGACCTGTTTCAGCAGGTGAAGTGCAGAATGGTTCATATTGGCGAACTTGGTGGGCTGGTGCCTTTGCACGATTCGGGTATGAAAACCACGAATCCCGATGTTTTTGTGGCCGGAGATGCCTCGGGAATTGAAGAAGCTACTACTGCAATTCTTGGTGGTCGCATTGCCGGGGCCAAGGCCTATGAAAGCATGTATGGGCGCTCTGCAAAAGTTGATGAGATTGTTGCTGAAGCTAATCACGAATTAAAAACTTTACGATCGGGCTCTACCGGCGAAAGAATTCGCTGGGGTCGCGAACGTGTTCTCAAGGAGGTAGGAGCATGCTGATAAATGATGGAATTATTAGTATTGAAGAATTGAAGACGGTTCTGCCACCTGAAGAAAGACTTAACAAAGGCCCGGTAGCTATTGTTGAATGTATGCAGGATATTCCCTGTGACCCCTGCGTCTATGCTTGCCCGGTTAAGGCAATCAAGATGAGAGAAGGTATAACCGATAAACCGGTTCTCGATTTCGAGAAATGTACAGGTTGCGGCCTTTGTGTTGCAAAATGTCCGGGGCTTGCCATTTTTATCGTTAACAAAAATATCAGTCCGGGCAAAGCTTCGGTAAGCATGAGCTATGAATTATTGCCTCTGCCTGCTAAAGACGAAATGGTAACGTTGCTTGACCGTGCCGGGAACGAAAAGGGCGAAGGCAGGGTTTTACGTGTTGTAAATCCTCCCGCAAATGATAAAACCGCAGTGGTAACTGTTGAAGTGCCCGAAGACCAAATGATGGAAATAAGGGCAATCAGAGTGAAATCCGGAGGTCGCAAATGAAAATAATCTGTAGATGCCAAGATGTTACCGAAGACGAAATCATTGCCGCAATAAAACAAGGGGCAACTACTATAGACGAGATTCGGCGCCTGGTAAGAGCTGGTATGGGCACATGTCAGGGCAGAACCTGTCGCCGGCTTGTTTCGCAGATAATCAGCCGTGAGCTTAAAACGCCGCCCGCTGAAATTTATCCCCCGACTTTTAGACCGCCTAACCGCCCTGTTTCTTTTGCCTTGATAAATGCTGAACAAAAAAGACAGGAAAAAAAGGACAAAGTGGGAGGGGATGAATGAAAACAAGATTTGATGCAATAATTATTGGTGGAGGTATTCTGGGAGTCGCTACGGCTTACGAACTCGCAAAAGCTGGAATGAAAAATGTCTGCGTACTTGAGCGCCATTATCTTTCCAGTGGTTCAACCGGAAGATGCGGCGGTGGTTTCAGACAACAATGGAGCACCGAAGCAAATACCAGACTGGCAATGGATTCGGTTGGCCGACTCGAAAATATTGAAGATGAGTTGGGTTATAAAACCGAGCTTTATCAGGGCGGCTATCTTATTCTTGCTCACACTGAAGAAGAAGAAAAACAATTCGAAAAAAATGTTGAGATGCAACGCAGAATGGGACTTGAGGTTGAAGTGCTTGATTCAAAGCAGGCCGGTAAAATTGTTCCCTATCTCAACACAGATGTCTTCAGAAAAGCTACCTGGTGTCCTAAAGACGGTCATATCAACCCGTTCTTGCTGACCCAGGCTTATGCGAACGCTGCCAAACGTCTGGGAGCTGAAATACACCTCTGGACAGAAGTAACCGGTATCATGAAAAAGAGCGATATCTTTTTTGTAATGACCGATAAAGGCATAAATTATGAAACTCCCTTATTGTTTAATTGTGCCGGTGGTTTCTCGCGATCTATAGGCGAAATGCTCAATGTCGAGATACCTGTAGATCCTTATCGTCATGAAATTCTTGTAACTGAACCGGTTGAACGTCTCTGGGATCCAATGGTTGTAAGCTTCAAGGTCGGTTTATATGCTCGTCAGGAAATGAGCGGCGGCGTAGTGATGGGCATGGGTGATCCAAACGAACCTGTGGGAACCTATGTCGGAAGCTCTATGCACTTCATGTATGAAATGAGCAAACGTTTTACAACCTTGTTTCCGAAACTTGAAAGTTTAAGAGTTGTAAGGCAATGGGCTGGTTTGTATGAAATGACCGCAGATGCACAGCCTATTCTGGGGCCGGTTGAAGAGATGGATAATTTTATTCAGGCCTGTGGCTTTTCGGGCCATGGGCTGATGCTTGCTCCGGCAGTTAGCCAACTCCTGGCTGATATGGTAGTTAATGGCAAAAGAAGTGAAGTCATTGATAACCTCAATGTTAAGCGGCTTTATGACATGAAAGGGTTTGAAAAAGAAAAATCAGTAGTTTAAAAAAATAACCGGTATGTCGATAAGAGTAACTGTATGTGTTATGGAGGTATACTATGCTCTTTCGACTAATGACTGTTTTTACTGGAATTATGCTGGTTCTGGCTCTTTTTACAGGTTGCGGCGGCGGTAGCTCAGGAACTTCTCATTCCAGCAGCTGGCTTGGTTTAACTACTACCCCTGAAACTTTTGATCCTGCCGAGATAGAGATTAAACCATCGGCAGTAACTCTTAGTCCCGGCCAGACTATATCGCTTGCCCTGCTGGTTAAAGATTCATTCGGGCATCCGCTCGATGACGTCGAAGTTCAGCTTGCGTCAGAACTTGGCGGCACTTTTGAAGACGAAAAAGGAGAAACCTACAATGGCTGGTTTTCTACAAGATTTACTGCCGGAAAAAGTGCAGGAACCGAGGCAATAACAGTTTTTTCCAAAGGTCTGATGGAAACAAAGTCGCTGTTGGTTCAAACTGGTGTCCCAGACACTACAGATATCAAAATTGTTTCGAGCTCTGACTCAACACTGGCTGAAACACCTGTTACCCTGGCTGTCGGAGTTGCAATTAATGGCAATCAGGCAGATGGAGAAAATGTTTTACTTTCTTCCACAATTCCCGGAAGATTTTATGATGACTCGGGTTCAGTGGAAAATGGCTGGTTTACCACTTCCTTTACTCCTGATTCTTCTGCATACGGAGTCGGTACCATTACTGCAATGGTTAATGGCGAAAAAGCAGATAAATCTCTTGCGGTAGTCAAACAGAAGCAAAGTTCACCTCAATTACAAATTTCGGTTCATCCCGATGCAGTATTTCAAGATCAGACAGCAGCTGTCATAGTAATAGCAAAAGATTCCGAAGGGTTCCCCTCTGACTCTAAAGTTTATCTGAGTACTTCTTTAAATGGGGAATTTTACGATAAAGAGGGCACTCCGCAAGATGGCGTCTTTTTTACTGAATTTACCGCCGGAAAAGAGGTCGGCAGTGCTTCTTTGAATGTTCACAGCATGGAAGCTTCGGCTTCAACAATTTTGTCTATCGAAAGACCGACTATCGTAGCAGATCTTTCTCCTTCGGTTGATTCAGTTAAAGTAGGAGAAATGGCTCCTGTTTCTTTGTTGGTTACCGATACCTATTCGAGGCCAATACCCTATGCCCAGGTATATCTTTCTGCAAGTCTGGGCTGTTATTGTGAACCCGAAAGTGGGGAAACCAATGATGACGGTTATTATTTCTTTGATTTTGTTGCCAGCCAGACAGCCGGTATCTCGACAATCAGAGCGTTAACTGCCGGGGCTTCCGATTCAGCTGATATAACCGTGGTAGGGCCTTGATTAGAACAGGAGAGTTGAAAGTGAAAAAATATAATACTAAAATAAGAAAAATTTTAAGTTTTATTTGTATTCTTGGAGTGAGTCTGTTTTTAACCGGATGTGATGCCGGCAGCAATAACCCTGTTTCAACCGGGCTTTCTGATGGCACCGGTTATAAAATTCAGCTCGCTTCTTCTGTGGAAATGGTGTCGGTTCGTGGTAGCTCTGTAATAACTGCTCAGATATTCGAGCCCGACGGTTCTCCGATCAGAGATGGCGAAAAAGTGCTTTTTGCAACAACGGAAGGCGGCTCTTTGTCTGACACAGAGGTTGAGACAGAAGACGGAAAAGCTACCATTACTTTTACCGCTGATGATACGCCAATGCGATACGAGAATATTTCTGCATCCTGCCGTGGTGCAACCGCAGTTTTACAAATCTGGGTTTTACCTCAGACATTTTAACAGACCAGAATCATAGAAAGGTTGTTTATTAGATGAAAAGGTTAATTATAGAGAAGAAAACTGGTATTTTTCTGGTCATTTTGGTTTTCAGTCTTTGCTTGAATATGCTTTTTGCAGCTGAAGAAACCAAAACGTTAAATAAAAACACCGAAACGATACTCGATGACGTTTTATACTCGGATCCTTCACAGCAGCCGGAAATCAAGGCTGGAGTCGATGGAAAATTACTGACTGATGATTATCACCCTGACTATCTTATTTCTACAAGATATTCAAAAAGTAATAGTGGAAATGTAATCACCTGGTATCTTATGTACAGCAGGGTAGATGACATAATTAATACTATTACCGATATCTTTTCTGAAGAAATCAGATCTGACAAGGTAAAAATCAGTGCTAACAATGTTACTAATTCAATTATCATCAAGTCGCCAAAGCAGAACGAAAATTTGGTAAATGAAATTCTTGATACGGTTAAAAGCCTGGATTTTCGTAGCGGACAAGTGTTGATAGAAGTCCTGGTTGTAGAGCTCAGCGTTACTGATGAAGACCTGTTTGATTTTGAGTTGCTTAACATTGTTAAAGAGCCTTTTGATATTAAAAATACTCTTTCTGCAATCGGGGTAGATCATGGCACTATAAGCGAACAAAATCCCCTTTCAAAGAGCGATCGATTAAAAGTCTTCGTTACATCGCCAAATAGAATGAAACTTTTCTTGAATGCCTATAAAGACAAAGAGAAGGCAAATATTATTTCTTCTCCACATATAGTTGCAGCAAATCATAGAAAAGCAACTTTCAAAATAGGCAACAGGGTTCCAATAATTGACAGTATAAGACCTTCCGATTCGGGGCCTATTAAATCTTTTGACATTAAAGACGTGGGAATCGAACTTTCTGTTACACCGCACATAAATCGTGGCAATCAAATCGATATGGAAGTCTTTCAGTCGATAAATGCATTGCAAAGCTATGATGCAACCGAAGGCACCGCCAGAATGTCAAATCGGGAAATTGAAACCAATGCAATATTATCAGATGGCGAAACCCTCATATTAGGCGGTTTCATTGAAGAGCGTAACATAAAAGTCAAAAACAGAACTCCGGTGCTAAGTCGGATTCCCGTTATAGGAAAAGCATTTACCAGAGATCAAACCAATGAAGAAAAGGTCGAGCTTCTTATTTTCATTACCCCTAAAATTCTTGATACTATTGAAGATAGTAGAGAGGCCTTAAAGCAGAAAGTCGAAAAGACCTCGTTTAAAAATAAAATTCAGCATTTGCTTAAAAACATGAAAATAAAAAGAGCAGAATTGCCTGAAAGCGAAGAGTATATACTTGAGCGTGGCTCAGGTGACTGGAAATATGATTTTGATCTGGATTATGTCGATGAGCTGGTCTGGGATATACCCGACAAAATTAAGCCCGAAAAACTACCACTGAGAAGATATGGAAAAATGCCCTTCGGTTATGGCTCATCTAAGCGTCTCCAGGCACCATATTATAATACTGAGTTAATTCCTTCAGATGGCTTTATCATGTCGAGAAACTTTAAAGTGAATAATCCTGAAAAATTTAATAAAATTGGTTTGAAAGTTGCCAGTAAAAATGCCGCAACTGTTTATATAAATGGTATCATGGTAGAGAAGGATCCTTTGATGAAAATTATAGATGGCCATGATTATGACTATTGGAATCGATATCGCGATGATATACCGGTAGATGTATTAAAAGAAGGCGACAACAATATTGTAGTCTTTCTGGCATGCGATAAACAAACCTCTGAAGCCTATCTCGACCTTGAAATGACCGGAATTAAATAATGAAGCCATTTAGAACCTTTATAAGGTTTGATATTATAATGATAATGCTCTGCCTGCTCATGGGCAGAGCTGCTTTTGCATCTGAAATTATAAGGAATGTCCGAGTCACAGAAGATAGAGAAAAAAAATACTTTGTTTTGTTTCAGAGCGCTTCTGAGCAAAATCTCTGGTATTGTGGCCAGGTAAAACCAAAAATACTTCATCGAAACAACAGAGGTGAAAAAATCCCGGAGATTTCCCTGATCAGGTTTCAAAAAAAAGATATTAAAGATCCCGAAAAACTTCTCCAGGGCGGATATTTTAAAATGAATCTGTCGTTAGGGCCAGCCGATGAATCTTACGAAGCTTTAAAGCAAAAAGTTGCTGATGTAACCGGCAATGATTCAGCTAAATTGAGCCCCGTACCTTTCGGCGCACTCAAGCTCTGCTTGCAGAAGCCTGATGGCAAAGAAGTGCAAATGAAGGCCGAGACCCTTTCCGGTATTTCCAATATGCACTCTTCGCAAAATGTGGCTTTTTCCATCAAGCTTGACACACTTGATACAGACTTGCTCGATGCACTGCTTAACGGCAATACCGGCGCAAAGTATCATTTATACTATAATTATAAATACCAGGACCCGGTTATAACAGGACGCTCGTCTCAGGGAAACTTGAACCAGCGTGGCTTTGATTCTGAACCGGACTATGAATCAGACCCGCGCTTTGGTTCTGACCATGATCGTGATCTTCCCGGTTCAAGGGATTTTGACCGTATCGAAGATGAATTTGAGCAGGAACAGTCCTGGGAAAGAGCAGGTGAAGGATTTGTCGGCTTTGCCTCTTATTCAGATTCAGTGCGTAAAAAGTGTGTTTTTATCGAGCAAAATGAAGGCCTGTGGCAGAACGCTTATCTTTCTTTGCCCTCGATTCTGCAGCCCGATAAAATCAAAATTAACAAAGTCGAACTCGATGTTGTTCTAAAAAACCAGGGTAAAAGCTTTGGCAATAAAACTTTTACCTGGACCCCTGAAAGAAAATGGCTCGATAAATATAATGCTCCGGTTGTTTATGGGGTGTTTGATATAAGCCGGCTTAGCAAAAAATATCCTGAAGATCTAAATAATTCTGTTTTTGAAATTTCAGTGAAAATTGAATCGGGAAAAGACGACTTGCTCGAACAACAAACCCGCTGTGACATGATAGTTGGCGATACGCCGGTGACTAATCCACTGAGCCTTGCTGATGTTCTTGAGTTTAATACAACTTTTTTAAGTTGGTCTAATTCAGATAAAGATGGATTGCAAAGAATAGAAATAGAGCTAAAACAAGGGGATTGGCAGGCTTCGAGAACCTTGAAGCCTGATTTTAAAAAGAGCCCAACGGTTTATCCCGATGTTGCCCAATGGCTTGTTAAGAAAAGTGGCGAGAAACCACTAACGGCTGAAGTATATTTTATAGTTAAAGATAATGGCAAAATCCGTAGAATCCCCTGGTCGTTGAACGGAAAAAATCTGAGAGAAGAACTTTTTGGTCTTAATGCATTCTTCTTTGATAAACACTGGAAGGGCTGATGAAGATCACGGGGTACGGAAAAAAGTATTTATATTTTTTTGTTACCCTGGTGCTTTTCGGTCTTTTTGCCGGTTTGCAGGGTTGCGGCGGAGGCTCCGGTAGCTCTCCGGCAAGGGTGCCCCCAGTCGGAACCGTTTATGGTAAAGTCTCTTCAGCAGAAGGTGTAAGACTTAATATCGTCGGTGAAACTTCAGATAACCTCGTAGCAAAAGCATTGGTCTGGCTCGAAAATTATCCCGACAAAACCTGTTTGACAGATCAGAATGGAGAGTTCGCTCTAAAAGACGTTCCCTTGAATGAAAACCATCGCATTGTTTGCAGCTACGATCTGGCCGCAAGCAATGAGCTTTATCTCGCCAGGTCGGCACCATTCCAGGTCTCGGCGGCGCAACCGGTTAAAAAACTTTCAGAACTTGAGGTTGAAAAGGGCCTTTATTCGGTTAATGGCTACCTGACCGATAACCTTGGCAAGCCAGTAGCAAATGCCGAGCTTAGTCTCTGGGGAATGAAGTTTTATTCAAATGCTGCAGGATATTTTAATACTCCGCCTTTGCCTCCCGATGCAGCTGACGAAAAAATAACTATTTCAGCTCCCGGCTTCCGCGAGCATAGTTTTGAAATGCCTTTTTTGAAAAGTTCCAATCTTTCTTCGACTATTAACCTGACCCTTTCTGATCTTAGCGAACCGAACTATTCACCGGTTGTATATTTTACTGAGATCCCGGGCAAAGTAAGCCCTGAAGAAAGGGTTGAGCTCGAGGTTGCTGTTTTTGATCCCGATGAATACAAGACAGATCAGTTTAATCCCGAATGGAGCAGTACCGTCGGTGAAATTGAATCCGGTGCTGACTCAATGCGGATAGCATGGATTGCTCCGACAACAACTGGAATGGCAACAATTTCCGCAGAGGTTACAGATTCACGGGGAGCTAAAGGAAGTGTAAATGTTGCCATAGCCGTAGGTGGCGATAAAAACATTGTAATCAGGGTCGATAAGGTTGAGCCTTTGGCTGCCGAAACCGGTGAAACCATAACAATTTTCGGTTCAGGTTTTGGTAACAGCGAAGACGAGGTTAGCTTGAGCTTCAACGGCATAAATGCCGAGATCATTTCCTGCAGCGACAGTCAGATTGTTGCTAAGGTTCCGCCCGGAGACGCAGATGGAATAATTTTAATAAAAAATAAACATGGTGAAAAATCTGCGGGTAATTTTACTCTGGTAGACCCGGGCCTTTCAATTAGCCCGGCTTATGGCCCCGCCGGAACGCTGGTTCATGTCAAAGGTCGAAACTTTTTAGACAATCAATCAGAAAGCCAGATTCTTGTAAATGGAGTTGTGGCAGAAGTTGTAAGCTGGTCGGATACTCAAATCGACTTTGTTGTACCCCGAGGTGCGAATTCGGGGGTTGTTAATCTGGTAATAAACAACAAAACCAGAGTTGCAGGAATATTTAAAGTCAACAGAGTTTTCAATACAGATCCTCTTAAAACTTTTAAAAACGATGTAATTACCATAACCGGAGAAGGCTGGGGTTCAGCGCCTGGCAGCTCGTATCTCTATTTCGATGAAGGAGGGGTAAAGGCTCCTGTTATAAGCTGGAGCGAGTCTAAGCTGTTAATTAGAGTACCTTCCGGTGCAAAAACCGGTGATTTGTCTGCAGAAGTCCAGGGCGTAAACTTTAAAATTGCTTCGATGACCGTAAATTCAATCGAGACTATAACCCCGCAAAATTGCATTGCCGGAGATATTGTTTCAATATCCGGGCATGGTTTTGGCAGCAACCCGGGATCTGTAACCATAGGTGGCGATGCGGCAGAAGTTGTCTCATGGTCGCATACTTTTATAGAAGCAAAAATATTGCCGGGCACCAGACCGGGCAATTTGATCGTAACTGCTGACGCTCTTGATAGTAACGGGGTTGCCATAAACGTAATGGAAATAACTTCTATTTCTGCAGACAGGTTACCCGTCGGAGCTTCTTTGACCATCAACGGTTATGGTTTCGGCAAAGATACTGGCTATGTTTTGTTTGGCGAATCAACTTCTACCGATTTTTCTATCTGGCGCCCTGATGAAATTAAGGTAACTATACCTCAAACCGCTACCGGCACAGCGTCAGTAGTTGTAAGTAACATGGGTATTCGCTCCAAAGCGGTTGATTTTGATATTCTTTATTTTGACAAGATCGATTATGAAACCGGTTGGTATGGTCGCGAGATAACTGTTTCTGGCGCCCATCTTGGGGATGGCTCAGAACAGAATAAAGTTCTTTTTAACCAGCTTGCTGCACCCATATTGAGCTGGAACGACAGCGAAATTCATTTCAGGGTTCCAGAGGGCGCGGCCTCGGGGCCGGTAAGCCTTGTGGTTAACGATTATCCCACAATTGTTTGTTCTGAATTTGTTGTTTACCCTGAGTATGACTATACTCAGATATATCCATCCTGGAGCGGTCCTCGGGCCAATTCTGCGCCTTTCCTGCCCGGTGTCGACCAAAATGAAGCCGGTGACATTTTTATAACTGATTATGATAATGGCTGGGTCTGGAAAATAAGCGCAGATGGCAGTCAGACAAAATTTGCCAATCTTGACAAACCCTGGGGAGTTGCCGTAAATAACACTTCAGAGCTGGTTTATGTCGCAGAGTCGGGTGGGCATTCTCTAAAAGCCTTTGATTTTTCCGGCAATTATGTCAAACAAATTGCCGGGTCTGGCAATTCAGATGGTCAGGTTTATGCACCGCGTGGCCTGGCAATAGATTCGCAAGGCATGCTTTATGTAGCTGATGCCGGTAACAGCCGCATTCAAATTTTTGATACCTCGACAGATTCTTATTTTAATCAACTTGGCTCTTATGGTAGCGGAAACGGTCAGTTTAATGCTCCTTCAGGCATAGCGATCGACTCAACCTTTAATCTTTATGTTGCTGATGCAAACAATCATAGAATTCAGCGATTTGCGCCGAATGATGTTACTTCACCCTCCAGCTGGTCATTTTCCGGTTGGCTTGGCTCAAAAGATCCGAACATCGTGACTCCCGGATGGCTAACTACCGGCTTCGGTCAGGCTTCGACCCGAGATGGAGAATTCTATCGGCCTTTTGGAGTAGCTGTCTCAGAAAACAGTGAGTTGCTGGTAGCCGACACCTATAATAATCGGGTTCAGGTAATTGATTTAAATGCAGGGACCTTTCTTAACAAGATTGGAGCTGCGGGGATTACCGGCGGTCAGTATAATCAGCCGGTCGATCTTTACAGCTTGAATGATAATGTGATGATTGCAGATTCAAGTAACAGCAGGTTGCAAAAATCATCTGTTGCTGGCGCATATATAGAGCAGATCGAGCCCGATACATCATTGCTGACAACCCTGCCTGTTCGCATCACTGTAGATTCAAAAAACCGAAAGGTATTTGTTCTTGATCGTGAAGACGGTTCGATAACAGTATTCAATCTGGAAGGCGAAGTTATTCAGGTTATTGGTTCGAAGGGTGCCGGCGATAACCAGTTTTATAATCCGGAAGGCCTTGCAGTAGACAATCGGGGATATTTGTTTGTAGCCGATACCGGTAATGCAAGAGTTCAGGTCATTTCGCCTGAGGGTGCATTTATTAAGAACTGGGGAGTTTATGGCAGTGGTGATGGGCAGTTCTTTAAGCCTTCTTCAATAACCGTAGATAACTCAGGGACCTATCTGTTTGTCGCCGATAGAGAGAAAAATCGAATACAAAAATTTGACACTGACGGAACTTTTATAAAGGACTGGGGCGCTACCGGTATCTCAGACGATGGCTTCAATTATCCCGCCGGCCTGGCTATCAACGAAGATGGTTTTTGTTATGTTGTCGACCGTGGCAACCATCGCATTAAAAAATATGATACAGATGGAAACTTTGTCGGCTGGTGGGGCAGTTATGATGCCGGCTCACTCGCATTCTGGCTCGACCCCGGCTCGAATCGAACCGGGGCTTTCAGTGATTCAAACGGAGCCTTCGACACACCGACCGATGTCGCTTTAGATGCACAGGGAAACGTTTATGTGGCAGATACCGGGAACTTCAGGATGCAGCGCTTTTCTGCAGAGCAGAAATATAAAGATGCGGCAGGCTTTCAGACCGAAATCTATGTCGGCGAAAATATTGCAGCTCTTACGGTTGACGATTGGGGCCGAGTATATGCTGTATCTGCCGACAGCAATAAAATATTGCGTTTTGTTCCCGATCCTTGAACCGGCTGATAAAATTTTGGAAAGGTAATTATGGCAGCAAAAAAGAACAATAAGAAAGAAAAAATAGATGAGGATGAAGGAACTCTTGCCAGCTCCGATAACATTGTTATAAAAGCCGACGATCAGGTCTTCACAGGGTTTTCGCTGGCTTTTGTGCTGATGCTGTTGGCAACAACTGGTATTCGTCTGGGCGAAAAGTGGTTTATTGGTTCTTTAATTCCGGCTGCTCTTTATTTTTTATATCGCTGGAATTTTAAAGAATATTGGTACGAAATCAATTTCAAAGAGGGTTGTATTTATTATTGTCAGAAGTATTTTTCTCTGGTCAGCCGAAAACTGGTTGCGCCATTCGAAGAAATAGAGTGCGTCTCTGTAAGCAAATTGCCAAGAATAACACCTGCAGGTATGATGGTTCATGAAGTCGATTATCTGACAATCAAGTATGATTATTATGTTGTTATAGTTAATGACAGTGGTTTGCTTTCAAAAATTTCCGGTAGACTTGAATTTGATGAAGCTTGGAATAAGGCCAAAACTGTTGCAAATGAAACTGATTTGCGATTTTTTTCCGGCAAAGCAGATCACAAATTACAGGTTTATAATTCCAAAGGGGAAATTATTGTTAAGAGTATAGAAGCAGGTAAAAGTGAAGCTGCGATTGACGCTATGCATTTATATACCGGATTAATTTTTAAAATAATTCTTGCTCTGATTCTTTCTGGCGTCGTCTGGGTGGCGGGTACAATTTTACTTAGACTCATTAAGAATGCGTTGTAGCTGCTGAGCTTTAAAGTTGACCTGCAGGGCAAAAAAAAGCTATTATCGCTATATAAACTTTTATGGGGGGAAACAATGCGAAAATTTATTAATCTGACTGTTTTATTCATATTTATTGGTAGCCTTTTAGCAGCCAGTCAGGTGCTGGTGCCCGGCAACCCTCCAATAACAATGCGGTCGGCCCAGTGCCATATAGCTCTTATAGAATTTGTACTTGGTACAAGACTGACCGTGGCTCAAAAAGATCGCTTTCTTAAAGCTATCAAGAAAGAGTGCGCAACCATGTCTAAACAGGATAAAAACAACTTTCTTTCTGCCTGTGAGCTGGTTGAATCAATGCAAAGCATGGATCAGAACGGGCTTAACGCGGTCAAAGCCATTTTAGAAAAAGATTTTGAAGAATCAGCAGCCAGTTTGCCGAATGATCCGGCAGCCGTATTATATCTGAAAATAAAAAAAGAAAACACCGAACCTGCTGTTAAGTTTGATGACCAGGTTATAAACCGTCAGTCAATAGCTGCTTTAGTAGAGTATCTCGAATTTGTAAATGATCCTTATAGTGATACGCCCTTCAGCTCTAATGCTGTAGAGGAAATCAAGCAGACTATAAAAATGAATTATGATAAGTTGTCTGAGTCTGAAAAAGCGGTCCTTGATGACTTTCAGCTCACCTGGTATATGATTCGTGCCGGCTGGCAGAAAACAAATAATCAGGTTCTGAAGCATAGCTGGCAGAACGCTTTTAAAGCAGTTAAACTTCAGGCCCCAATTGCCCCTGATTTCTCTAAAATCAAAGCTTGCCTCGATGCTGATTTGTATGGTCAGATTCTTGATAAAGCCGCCAAATCGGGTGTGCAGCCCGGTGCATGGGTTGATGGCGGTTCGCTGGAAATCTGGTAGCGGAGGATCTTATGAAGAACATTGCATATCGAAAAAAATATCTGGTTAGAGAAGCGGTTGGTGTAGCCAGCTTAAATGAAGCCTATAAGGTAATAGATCCGGAAGATAATACACTTATGGCTGAAGTAAGAGAAGAGGCTAGTTATAAACAGAAGCTTGCCAAACTGTTATTTGATAAAGCTTTTTTGCCGATTAAGTTGGTGATGTGTTCGCCCGAAGGTACAAAGCTTCTTGAGATTACCCAACCCGCATCTTTTTTTAAATCGACGTTCAGGGTTACAAACTCTGACAATCGTGTGCTTTGTGTTTTGCGCCAGAAGTTGTCGTTATTTAACCCCCAAATTCTGGTTGAAGATGGAAATGGACAACTACTTGGAAAAATTAAAGGTGGCTGGAAATTCAAAACTTTTCAATTCTTAGACAATAATCAGAATATTCTGGCAACCATAAGACACAGAATTACCGGCTTGGCTAAAGAACTTTTTACAACGGCAGATGACTTTGAAGTTACAATGAATTCCGATGCGTCAATGGCTTTAATTACTCTGGCTTCGGTAATTTGCATCGACTTTATGTATCACGAAAGCTGATAATAAGTATTTATTAAAGCTTAAACATCTTTGACCCGGCGAATTTCATTGTCGAAGTTTACAAAGCCGCGTCCGAGAACCTGCCTTGAGTCACCTATAATAACAAAGGCTTTTGGATCTATGTCATAGATTATATTTCGCAACATGGGTATTTCGCGACGGCGCACGACCGTAAGCAGAATAAATGAGTCTTTACCCGAATATACGCCGTAGCCGTTCAGGCAGGTAACGCCTCGATGGAGCTCTTCAATTATAGCCCAGCCAAGCTCTTCATAGTTTTTAGACATTATAAAAACGGTTCTGAAGACCGACATACCTTCAAGAACCGAATCAATTACTTTGCCGCTGAAGAAAACGGTAATCAGGCCATATAACGCAAGCTCAGGTCCAAACGATATTCCGGCAAAAAATGTTATAAAAATATTCGAAAGCAGTATGACGTCACCGATCGGTATGCGATAACGGATATTCAGGATCTGGCTCACAATATCGATCCCGCCGGTAGTTCCGCCACCTTTGAATGCCAGCCCAACCCCAATTCCTGCCAGCAGACCTCCATAAAGGCCGGCTAAAATTGGGTCTTTTGTCATGGGGCCAATTTCAAAAAAGTTCATCATCAATTCAATGGCAATAGAAACGGTTAAAATTGATAGAAGCGTTTTCCAGGCAGATTTTTTGCCGATCATTTTAGCCTGAAGTATTATTAACAAGGCATTGCAAACCAGCATAAACATACCGACGGGTGTGTTTAATACATAAAATAGAATGGTTGCTATTCCACTTAAACCACCTGCGACAATTTTATTTGGTATGGTAAAAGCTACCAGGCTGAAGGCAAGAATGATCGAGCCAAGTAATATATAAAGGACATCTAAAATGTGAACTTTGCGATCCATGGCAGCTCCTGTCGGTCTGATTTGCCGCGCAAGTCTAACATAGAGATCATACAAATACAATCCAACTGTAAAGAGTTGGCAATCCTCGGTAAGCGTCTATCAGTTGGTTTTCGAAAAGAATATTCCTCACACCAAGTCTCAAAGCCACAAAGAAAATAACCACAGAGCGCACAGAGAACACAGAGAATCTTTTTCAGCCATTGTTTCCTTCGTCAGCAAGCCTTCAGAAAAGCACTCGTGTTTT
>JBNJGH010000058.1:0-21545 GCA_051747585.1 Candidatus Rifleibacteriota bacterium | reverse complement strand
CCTGCGGCTGGATCACCTCCTTTCTAGGGAGACATGTTATTGGTATAAATCCTGTTGGGGTTCAACATGTTGAACCCTTACATCAGGTAATGCAATAACGTATCTTCAGTCGAGCTTGGCAGATTCTGCCAGTCTTTTGATCTTTATTCATAAATTTAAAAGGGCCGAAATCCTAAAAGATTTCGGCCCTTTTTTGCTACTATTTGAAAATTCACAAAAGTTTCTTTTTATTTTCTTTTGTTATATACTAGCCAATAGAAGTGTTTAAATTGCAAAAAGATGGTTTTAGTCTGGTTGAGCTGGTAATCGCCATTGCTATTCTGGTTTTGGCTCTTGCTCCAATGATGCCGAAATTTTCGTCAATCAAGGGCCAGAGCGTGAATGCCAGAAACTATGTTATTGCAACTTCTTTGGCTTCAAGCAAAATAGAAGAACTAAAACTTGCCGACAAGATTACCCCTGAGATGCTTAAGCCTGAAGTCAGACTAGTTAACAATACAGAGTTTGAAATTTCGCCTGAAAAAGTTTTATTACCAGTACCAGCGTCAGGTTTTGAAAATGCAAAACCTCCAATTTCGGCTTTTAAAATTAAAACCAAAGTAAAATGGAGTATGCCGGGCAACAAAAAACTCAAACATGAAATTTTTCTTCAGAGTTTATTTTTTGTTCCTGAAAATTCATGATTCAATCTCTTAAAAAATTGCATGGTTTCACATTGATTGAGGTAATTGTAACAATTACTTTGTTTGTTCTTTTTATTTCGCTTGTAATTGGTATTATGAACCTTGTTTTGAGTGGTCAACAAGCTTCAGGGGCCAGGATAGGCTGCGAGAATAGAATGCGAACGCTTGAAATCATGTTTAAACAGGATCTGGCTTCAGCTTTGGGTTGTACTTTTGTCGACGAAGACAGTCTGCAGGTTATTGGCGCAGTAGACAGCAATGGTAAGCCGGTTGATAATCTCATATACAGATTTGATTCAGAAAAAAGACAGGTTATTCGGCAAGCAGACCAAAAAATAAAAAAAATTGAATTTATTGAAATGACCAAAGGAATAAAAAACTTTGAGTTTTCTAGTTCCTTTTATGACCAGACAGGCAAGAACGCAGTTTCTCCCGAAAAAGCAAGCTTTGTTGAAGTTAGTTTACAGTTTGGCGATTATGAGGCGGAGAAGAGAACTATTTCATTCAGAGCTACAAAGAAATCAACGTTTTCAGAGGACTCAGTAGAAGATTCTCTCACATGGGAAGAATAACATTTGTTTTCTCTCGATTTTTCAGTAGTATTAGTAATCAAGTCCGCCCAGGCAATTGAAAAGCAAATTTGACAAAATTTAAAGCATAAACCCAAGTAGACAACAAAATGGCATAAGTTTTTTTATAACCCAAAGGAAGCCTGAATTGTCTTTTTCTGGCGCTGTTCCATAAATATCCAGTGGAATTTTAAAATTTTTTGTTTTGAGATTTCTTTTAAGACAATAATTTTTTACAAGTTTTTCGATAGAAGTATGGGGTTCACTAGCTTTTCCATGAGCCAGACAAATAATTTGAAAGTCTTCATTTAAATGTCCGAGAATTCTATATTCACAAAGTGGAGTGGGTTGAAAAAGCTGAGCACGTAAATAACCTTTTTCAATTAATGACTTAATTTCAAAACTTCCTGAATACAAGTCATGTTGCAGGTTATCCAAGGCATAGCCATTGTTTTTAAATTTATTTATTGCTGTTTTAAGTATTCGCTGATTCGCATAGCATGATCTTACTTTGGCTTTCTCATTTGACCAACTAACTGTTGAGAAGAATATATTTTCTAATGGGAATAATATATTAAGTAAAGAATCTAGATTTTTTACAATTTCATTATTTGATTGAGTAGCTTTATCTGAAACCTCTACGAATGCTGTATAGTCAGTCGCTATCAAATAATTTTTCCCAAGTTCAGTTATTTTTTTTAAAACCTGGGGAGCTTGTTTTATTGTTTCAAGCATTTTAATTTGTTGGTATGCAATTAAAGAGACAAAATTATTTTCTAATTTAATAGAATTATATTTGGAATTTATTTTAATTAATTCTTTGCCAGAATTTTGTTTCACTACATAACTTTGTTTTTTTAATGGCATTAAATAATAAGCTCGGCTAAGAGGAATTTTGAAGATTGGGTAACATGGCTGATCGTTTTCGCTATAAAGCTTAGGGGTTGAAGAAATTGACTTTAAAATATCTGGTAATTGAAGTTTCAATTGTTTGGCAAAATTTTCACCCTCAAGGTAAACTACGCCGCCATAACGGTCATTAGATGCTTTAAGCATATTATTAACCTTCTGACTGCCAACGATTATAACCCAGACCGGCTTTCGACCGTTAGCTCTGTATGTTGTTTTTATGGTTTCGCGATCGAGTCTAATGCCATCAGTAATGATAATACAAGGACCATGATCTATGGTTTGAATTTCTTCCCAGGAATCTGGTCCAAAAGTTTTGGCTGTTTCAAGCTTTTTAAAGTTGGCGGGTTGAAGCTTTTTATTTTTTAATAAGTAAATTTCAGGTTCCATCAAATCATAAGTAAAAATCTTTTTGATCAATGTAATTGCTCTTTTGTGATTCTTTGGACCTACAGAACCACTTAGGTCAACAACAATATTAAGATCTTTTATTTGTTTTATCTCTTGAATATTACAGTTGTTAATTCTTATGAAACTATATTTCTTACCCCAAGGTGCAATATAGGCTGCTGTGGTGAAATCTTCTTTCTTATCTGTTTCCCATGTTAGCCGAATATCGTTCATTTTATTTGCTGAAAGAGACACAGATATTGCATTTTCGTTTTCTAATGAACTTATTTGTACATTAGTTTTATTAATTCCCTGGCATTGAATATTAGAAATCCCGTTTACATCTATAATTTTGGCTTTTAAGCTAAATTGTGCTTTTTTGGGAAAATTTAGATTATTACCAAAAATTTTATGAACAAAACCTAATGGAAGATCCAGGTGAAAATTATTTTCGCAGCCCTTTGCCGGAAAAAAACATCTGAACCTGACTCCGATCCTTTTGACATTTTCGATCGGTGAAACCTTTAATAATAATTCTCCATCCTCTTGCTGAAAATAATAAGGATTCATCTGTTTGTGTTGATTAGCTTGAACCTTTGTTTCAGAAATCTCTTTCGCTTTTCCTCTAACCCAGTGCTTTTCATCAGTATTTATCCAAAAACCTGAAACAAAAGCATTTTCTGGTAATCTAAATCTGTAAACTCCCTCACATCTAAAATAAAAAGATTTTTCAAAAATATCTTCCACTTCCATTGAGGCGATACCATTTCTGGAAGTTAAAGTAACGTTTCGTTCCAGTAGGGGGAAAAAAATAGGACTTGTCCATGGAGAAACACAAAGCATTTCACTGTTTCCAAAAACTACTGTCGTTAAGAAGATAAAAATAAAAAAGGTAAAAAATCTATTTTTCAAGGTTTTTGCCCTCCTGTGGATGCTTTATGTCAAAAATTATTTCACTGCCGTTTGAAGTTTTTCTAAGATAAATACGTAACCATCGACCAATCGGAATGTTGGCCGAAAAAAGTTGAGTTTTTATTCTGTCAAGATTTTGATAGTTATGAATCGCACAGCCAACTTTTTTTCTATTATTAAATATGACTATTCCATCACGCGGGCAACATTTCTTTAGGCTTTCAGGTAATTCATCCTTTTGGTTCAGATTAATAAAGTCTTGCTGATTGTTCCTTATCCAGTTACTTAAAGATGATGAACAAGCTCTTTGTTCGTTTCCCCAGAGGAATATATTTGCGAAGTAAAGTAATCTTTTCGCCAATAGATCAAGTCTATATGCTATAGCAAATTTAAGATGTTCTTCTTTCAAATCGTTCCAGATATTGACTGTTGCAGATTCGCCGCTTTCTGTCATCAAGGTTTGTATTGCAGTGTCTCCACCTAGTGCTACCAAAGTTTCATTATTGTGACTTGCAAAAATGTAAAATTCATCGAATTTGATCTGGTAATTACCAGATACTTTGAATCTGCTTGCTTGTGGAGAAGGTTTAATGCTTAAAGCCTCTCGGCCAAGCAATTCCTGCTTTTTAATAGTAAAGGGGAGCGATTTGTTTTCCATTTTATTGATAAGCTGTTTTAATATTTCAAACTTTAGAGGAACTTTAATTTTAATTGGACCAATCATTTTATACCGGGGAGGCCCACCAAAAAGTTCAATACAAAAAGGTTTGAGAGCAAGTTCTGGCAGTTGATTTTCGAGTATTTTGAACTCATTTGAGTGCGCCAGAAGAATTTTAAAGAGATGATTTACAGGAATTGTAGATATTATTTGAAAATTAGAGATTGGGTCTGCTACTGAAGCAGCGTTGTTAATTGTAAACCAATTGATAGATGAGGCCCATGTATTTAAATGTTTTTTATGTTTGCTTGTTTCAGAGCTATAGTTAAGTTCGAAAGAAAATATCTTGTTATCATCGTCAAAGACTATTTTAAAGCTGGAAGTTTCTTTCAATATTTCTATTAAAGCTATTCCAATTATAACAGCTTCATTATCATCATTGGAATAACTTGCAGTTAATCGAGAATGGTTGCAGGTTACCGTTATTTCTGATGAATTTTTATCAATTCTGTAAGTGCCATTTAAAGGACATGAATTAATTTTTTTTTCCGAAAATATTTTATCAGGATGTTTTTGCAGCTCACGTTTTATTCTGCTTTTTTGCATTAAGCATCTTCGTTCAAGCATTTGATTCTGCTGCTGAAGATAATTCTGAAGTGTTTTTTCAAGTTCTTCATAAGGCAATTTCTCGAATCTAAATTCAATTTCATTTTGGCTATTTAATTGTGCAAAAATTTCAGGAAATTCAGTTTTAGAATTTATTAATTGATTTCCTGAAATAAAAAGCTCTCTGTTTTTTTCTTTATTTTCATGCCAAATACTCCATGCTGAAAAAAAATTAGAATTGGGGCTTTTTGCTAATGCAAAATACCAAACTTTGTCAAGCGCTTGAAGAGCAGGCTTTTTATGCAATTCCTTTATAAGAACTTTTGCGTAATCGTCATTTGAGGCTACTTTTAAAGCCGCTTTATAAACAGGGGCTAATTCTATTGTGTTGGTAAGTGAATGCCAGAGTTTCTGAGGGGTGTCAATTTTTCCAAAAGCAAGCCATTGTGTGCTATCTGAATAAACAGGCAGGTTTACCGAGAAAAAATAGAACGTTGTTAACAGCAGAATTGCTTTGAAATGGGTCATTTTCAATCCTTCTTGTTTGCCAGAACCCTTTATTTGACTCTTTTAATGCCGACTTCTCTTCCGGCCGGCATATGTTTATGGCCTTCATTGCGCCAGGAATCAAAAGCTGATTCGGGGATGGGGTAATCCCAGTCTCCGCTCCAGGTGTAGCCACCCAGATCCATTGCTTCCATGATTTCATAGAAGCCAAGGGCGCAATCAAAGGTAACTGAGCCGGTATCGCCAACATTCGGACATTGTTCGCGCATCTTTGTTATTAGAGCATCGTTCATGGTTGAGGCGTTGTATTTCTTCATAAAAGCTTCACGCAAGTCTCCGCTGTCATACCAACCATCGCGTGGAAACCAGGTTTCGCCTTCTCTGGGGGCATATTCGCGCAAGCGAGTTTCAGAATCCGGAGTTTCTGTTTGCTGTGGTGGTTCATAAGGTTCAGAGGGTGCAGCCGGGTTGGAGCCAGCACTTATAACTGGCGGGTTTGCGGCTGTCATTCTTTCTATAAGGGCTCGCTGTAGGCGACTACCATCTGTTTTATACATCGCGTGATTTTGCCATTCATTTCCTTCAGGAGCTGCTAAAAGCCAATGAGAAAAACACATATAGTATTTTGGCGCTTCGGGCATGTAGTCATAGCAAGCCATAACATTTTCTGCAAGCTTGTTCATATCGCCGCCCACATCTTCTGGTCTGGTGCCGCCTTCACCGCCGATCATTGGTATATCGAGTCCGTATTCGCCTAGAATATTGTGATAGGTTTCAAATTGCCAGAATTTTTCAGTCTGAGAGCGATCAGAGGGATGTGAATCGGTTGTGTAGTTGTGAATAACTACGACTGATTTGGCCAATAGCTCTTTTTTGCCTCGGTTAACAACTTCATTAATCATTCCTCTAAAGTATTGAGAGCCATTGCCGTAAGATCCATCAACTTTTATATACCCAAATGCCGGACCGCCAATTCCGGGAATTCCGCCGACACTAAGCACTGCTTCAGCTCTTGGTATAAATGCATCAGCCCACTTGGAAATTGAATTTTCAGGAAATTGTCCGCCTTCCCATTCACAGGGAAGATTAGGCTCGTTGTAAATCTGAAAGTAAAAAACCCCTTTATTTAAATAATGGCTTACCAACGCTCTGGTTTGATTCAATTCATCTTCCGAAGGTGGATAGATGGTGCTGTAATAAAGCCTCATAACCGGCATGATATTATTCTCTACGAGCCGCGAAACCAGGTATTCGCTTGCGTTCAGGTCAGTTCCGGGGTTGAGAAAAAGCACCCATTTTATATTGAGGTCACCAATAATTTTGACAAATCTGTCGACTTCTTCTTGAGATTGTGATTCGGTGGGAAACCAGTGTATTCCCCAGCCATTGTCGTTCGCTGGTTTTGGGTATGCATCAACATCAACCGGCTCACCGAAGCCATCAGATGGAAGTCCCGGGTCAGTCCGGTTATCACCAGAATTATCAGATGGAGGTGCAACTGACTCACCTCTTAAAATTCTTTGAGCTGTTCGATAGTCTTCATTTCGTTCGGTAGTGATTTTTACCCATTCTCTGAGAATCCAGACTTTATCTGTATTGCCTGACCATTTGCTGATGTTTTGAGGAATATCGGGGCGATGGGCAAAAAAATCGTTTAATGCATTCATGTCAATTGCAAATGTAATACTCGAAAATACAAGCATGAATGCAATAAAAAGAGAAAACAATTTAATGTTGGCAGGTTTCATATAATTCCTCCTGATGGGTTCCTATTAAAGAACAACGAAGCTGTCTAATGTTTTGTTCCTGTTTAGGGTATGAATTAAAAATTCTTCAGAGATTTATCTTCATTAAAAAGCTTGTCTACGTCGAAGTCATCTGTTGGCACAGCCTCAGTGAGGGGTTTGCCTTTTTCGACCAGCAGTTTTTGACCTGATTCAATTTTGGTTTTATTTCCGGCATTGTCGTAAAATTCGATTGAGCCTTCTTTGAGGAAAATTTCAACCGATGTTTCATTGACCATTTGACGAAATTTGGTACCCAGAATTGTTGTAACACCATGCGGAGTCTCTATTGATAGTGGTTTTGGCTGTTTGTCAATTTCGTAGAAACCTGAGCCTGAAGTTTGCTTGCCCAGAACCTGGCCGGATTTTACCTGAAAAAACGCGTTTGAACTTAGTTTTAGTTGCCCTCCACATGTAAAAGAAAGTTTAGCTTTGCTGTTCTCCTGGGTTCTGACCGCCATATCGTTAAACAATTTCAGGTTAACACTTGCAGTTTTGAATTTTTGCCCTGGAGCTTCTCGGATTTCAACTGTTCCGGATATTTTGATTAGTTGTCCGATAGGGACGTTATTCTGGTCTGAGCAACCATAAAAGAAAATAGAACACATAATTAAAACGATTTTAACAAATTTCACTTTGTAACCTCCCTTTATTGTCCGTCAGTAACTTGCTTTTTTTCAATTTTAAGCATAAGAATGGTTAAGTCATCATCAACCGGTTGGCCGGCAGCATGCGTAAGCATATCATCAAGCAGGCCGTTAAGATGATTTATGCAATTTTCATTTTCAAAAACTTTTTTTGTTAAGACTTTTTCCCAGCGCTCGTACCCATATTGCTCACCATTAGGACTAAGGGCTTCTACAATCCCATCTGTATAAATTACAAGCGCTTCACCAGGAACCATTGCAAGGTTGGTAAAATTGATTTTTGGTTTTTTCAGTAAACCCAGCGGAGAACTTTTTCTGCCGATTTCTTCAACAGTTTTATTTCGGCGAAAATAGTAGGCGGCAGGGTGCCCGGCAATCGCCAGCTCACATTTGCAGCTCGCTGGGTCATACAACCCAAAAATACCTGAAACCATTTTTCTGCGATTAAAAGTTAAGCAAATAACCTTGTTGAGCTCAAATAACAGTGTTTCAAGGCTTAGATCAGTTTTCTGGCGATGAATGGTTAGAGCGGTTTTTATCATTGAAGTTACAAGTGCTGCAGGTATCCCGTGACCCATTACATCTGCGACCGCAAAAAAGCTTTTACCCGAAGCATGTTTAAACATTTCAAAAAAATCGCCACCAGCAGAAGAACAGGGAATACAAATTCCCCCTAAACTATGAGAATCTAATACCATAGGTGAGACAGGAAACAACTGCTGCTGAACTTTTCCGGCAGCTGTTGCTTCTGCTTGAAGCATTCTGTTTTCAATCGCGTTCATTAGACGGTTAAGAATCAGTAGGCTGAGTGAACTGAGCAAATAGGTTAGAATAAATGAACCCGATGGCAGAAAGATGTCGAAAAATTCTTGTGAGATAATAGAGCCGGCTAAAAATACTGAAGGCATAAGTAAAATAGTCTTGAAAATGGATTCAATATAATAGAAGGAAATAACCCAGCCCAGAATTAATCCAAGTATAATAAAAGCCAGGTTCCAGGCAAAACCCTGTAATATTATTGCACCTCGTCGTTGTAAAAGCGTATCTATGCTGATTGCAAGCAGCCGAGGTCCAGTCATAAGCCCTCGGGAGGTATTGTGGAAGTCATGAAGAATTGGAGCGGTTGCTCCCAGTATCACTATTTTATCCTTAAAAAAATCTGCTGGAAAATTGTCGGCAAAAATCGCCGAAGCAGTAACCAGTGGTATTTCTCCGTCTTTTTTTGCATGAGAAATCAGGTATTTTTCTGTGGTTTGATTGCTTATAAAATGAATAGGTTTTTTTATTCCTGAATTTTCTGCTATCCATAATGCAGCGCTTTTCAGGCCAAAGTCGTTGTCTTCCAGAGCAAAAGAGCGTGAAATTCCGTCATGGTCAATAATAGCCCATACCAGACCTTGAAATAGACAGTTTTTTCTAAAAATTTCATGGTTTTGAAAAACCATTTTTCTTATGCCGGTGGGTAAGACCTTGTTTTCAATAAAAGATACCAAAATAATGTTTCCCAGATCTGAGATAGTCTTTGCAAGAATCTCGTCTCCTTTTCCATAAACTTCAGATTGCCGGTGTTGTAAAAGAATGTCGAGAATTATAAAACGGGGTTTGCCGGAGTCAATTTTTCTGAGAAGATTTGCTAAATGGTGCCTGGGCCAGGGCCAGCGGTCTTTTATCTGAGCAAGAGTTTCTGAGTCTATACCTACTATTGCCAGTTTATCTGAAGGGGTTCTAAGCTTGCATGCAGTTCTTTCCCAGGCGTCAATAAGCAGATATTCTATTCTTCTGGCAGGTGAATCAAAGAAGAGTAGCAAAAAAGGAATCGCAATAAGCCATGCAAAAACAGGCACCCTTTTGCGAAAAGAAAGGTGCGTTTTCAGTTGATTAAAAAACTTTGTTATTTTTTTCTTCAAAGCTAATAAATTATCTATTCAAGCTCTTCAAGTATTCGTTTGCCTTCTTTCCAGTCTGAGTCATCGCTTTTCATTATGCTATAGACCCAAAGTTCAAGAACTTCTATCGGATCAGTTTTGCCAGTATTTACTTTAACAAATTCCAAAATATCAGGCCTTTTTTCTAGAAATTCTATTGCAGCTTCTCTTTTACTTAAAACAATTTCATCATTTGGATCTTCAAAAGGTTGTGGCAGCAACTTCTTGGGTGGGATGTTATCCTGTTGTGATGGGTGAGAAGGAATGTCGTTAATACTATACTCATCTGGAGTGAAATCTTCCTGGGACGGATTTGGGTTTGATAAGGTTTTTTTTATTAATTCAGAGTCAGAATCAACCCAGGTGTCAGTTTCAAAGTCTTGAAATTGGGGGGTGTTAACTTTGAAATTAAGTTGCTGGTTTTCGAAACCTATTTGTAGATTAAGAGAGGCGGAGGCCGAATCCTCAGATTCTGCTGAAAGAGAAACAACAATGCAAAACATCATTAATAGCAGGGCAATACTTGCTAAAAGTCGATTTTTTAAAACGATCATTTCTTTACCTCGTTTCCAATATTAAGAACCAGTTTTCCCGCCCCTTCAGGCGGATCTCCAAAATTAAAAATCCTGGATCGATCTTTGGATTTGCGAACTATCTGGTTAGATTCTTCCTTAACTTTATAAACAATCTTTTCGTCTTTATCATAGGCTTCAGTTGCAGTAAAAATAGTCAATTTGTCATTAGCTTTAATTACCTTTACCGCACTTCGCAGGTCTGACTTTATCTGTGCCGAAAATTTACCCAGCTCAAGATAATACTGAGAATCACCTGAAATTTTATCAGAGCTGTTAAAAATGTTACTGTAGATTTTATAGGTCATGCCAATGATTAATGTCCCCAATACGGCAACTATAGTTAGTTCAATAAATGTCAGGCCTTTTCGATGAAATTTCATGCTAATAAGCCTTTCCGTAATATTGTCTGAATTCGTCAGACAACGAAATTCTTTTGGGAAAATATGGGTCATGTTCTTTTGCCAGTAATTCGTCGAAGTTATTCGAATAACTGATATATTTGGGTGTCGGGCCTTTTACCAAAGATACTGTATCTATTTTTGCGGCTGCCACAGTCCCATTGATTTTAAATCCATCGATATTAGAAGTTTTAAAAATTCCTTTGCAGGCATATAATGAAGCTGCAATTTCTTCTGAGGTTCCGATCTGTATTTTGTCTGATGATACTATTGTCAGTGGCTCACTTGTTGGTGCTTCAATCCCGGCATTAATATAAACGGGTCCATCAATAACTATGGTTCCGCCTCTTTCGATTATAAGGGGCTTGGTGATCTTGAAAGAATTTGCAGCAAGTAGTCCTTTTCGTTTAACAAATACATTGCTTGGAAGAATGAGTCTTTTATTCGTTTCTGAATCGCCTACAATGCATCTTTGTGAAAAATCTTTGAAAGTTTCGAATTGCATCGATGTCCTGAGGGTCATGTCATCAAAAAAGTTGATGTCTGCCAGATCGCCTTTGAATATAGTCTCTCCAGCTGGAATTTTTATGTTTACATTTTGTCCTGAGAACCGAGCTTCAGGACTTGTAGAAGATATTGGCGCTTCTATTTCGATTCTTTTATTTTGTAAATCCTTATAGATCTGGCCGTTTGGTGGTATTGGCGGGCTCTTGTTGCCCTTTGTTAATTCCTGGCCGTAAGTGCCTGTTTCTTTGTTTGTTAACACAAAATCCAGGGCACGCATGTAATGTTCTTTTTGTATGTCTGATCGGAAGATTTTAGAATAATAATCCAATGCGAAGCTGATATCAGCGGCATTGCCAACTCGGAGACCAAAGACTTTGCTCACACCTTTAAGTGTATTTGCGGTTTTTGCGTCATTGGTAATAATATTGATGAAGCTGGGCATACTCAGCCTTTTAAACTTGTCCTCGTCTAAGTAAGGCATGGTAACATCCTTGAATGTCTTTCCCCATATTCTGCAGTCCAGAGCGATTTGTTTTCTATAAAATCTTGCAACATTTCCCATTACAATTGTAGGACTAAAATTTTTAACGCTTCCAAAGAGTCTGAATGCTGAGCTTCCTTTCATTTTTGCAATCGGAATATTGTCATCGAGATCTTTATAGAATTGGTATGCTTGTGTCTTCTCAAGTGGGACAACTGAAGAATCTTTGAATGCTATATCGTCTTCCATACCGAAATTAGATATGTAAGCGCCTTGTATGGTAACTTCCGGTAAGGGGCTGAGATATCCCTTTTCTTTGGCTTTCTCACTCATTATTCTTACCATGTGATATATGTCATAGGCGGCCAATCTGGTTAAAAAACGTTCAGAATATTTGCTATTTGGCGCTCCGCCGCCTAATCCCAGTTTCCATTTATCTTCCCCTCCAAGAAAAATAAGCGCGTTTTTCTCGGCAAGTTGTTTGATGTCTTTGTTAAGGCTGCTAAAACTGTATTTACCTTGGGGCGCCAGGTTTCTAATATTACCGTTATCTAGAATAATTGGAGCGCATGGACGATTTGAGTTTTTTAAAAAGTAAGAATTGGCGCTTGCTTTAAGGCTGGAAAAATTCTGGTGTAACGGATTAATTTTTTCGAGTCGATCTGGGCTCGAAGGCGCATTTTTAACAAAAAGACTGAAACGAGATAAAACCGGATGGGTTATTCGCGTTATTTTTATCTTGTGAATTCTGTTAAGAACTTTAACGGCTTTACCAAACTCTACTCTGATTTCAAGCTTAATAAGTCCTTCTTTTTCGGTAGGGTCAAGTTTGAAACCGGGGTTGGATTCCGGCAGTTGTAAAGCGCAAAATTTTGAAAGAAACGCCGTTGCTTGAATTTTTAACGGCGAGACCTTACTAAAGTCAATCAAATATCTTTCTATTTCGGGGCCTGGTTCAAGCTTCACGCTTTTGGCTTCCTGGCCTGCAGGCTTTTCGAAAAGTTCTTTGTAAAGCTTTTGCATTCCGGGTCGGTCTTCGTTGGGAAAATTAACGGATCTGAGGAATGAAAAAATTTCATTTGAGGTTGCTTCGGCTATATAAAGGGCATTTTCGGAGTCAAAATAAAACTTTGCGGCATGTTGCTGATTCTGGGTAAGAAATGAAACCGTTAAAAAGAAAATCGAACTGAGTAAAATGATACAGATTATTATGGGTATAGCCATACCACTGTTGTAACGCCAAAGATACTTCATATTATTTTAGACCTAATCTGGCTTAAAGCCATCAGCGGCAGATTCCACAGGATTGCCTCGCTCATCGTTTTGAGAAACAGGAATAGGATTATGGTGGTTTAACGTCGGTTGGTCTGGCTTTTTGTCGTTTATTGATTGTATGGTTTGAGTTGTAGAATCATACCATTCGCCGGCTTTTAGTTTTTTTGTTTCATTGGCAGCATCAATGTCTAACCTTCCTTGAAATACCTTGATACTATTTTTTTCCGTATCTATTGCGAAAATTTGCTTTTTAGCGGCAAAACTTAATTTTGTCTCGCTAATTTCAAGGTTACAAGGCCGATCTCCTGCATACAAGATTAGTTTTGCATCGAGTCTTACAGCTTTTAGAGAATTATTTTCGAGTCTTAGTTCGCCTGAACCATGAATAAACAATATTGTTCCTTCTGAGAATACCAGTTTCGCTCTGGAATCAGTATTATTCAAAACAAGCGAGTTTCCTGAAACCATTTGCAGGCGAGTGTCGCTTAATTCGCTCCAATTACCTGAAGCATCTTTTAATTTGGCATTTTGGCCTGCAATAATTGCCGAAGTTTGTTGGTCGGCTTGTTGGACTTTTTTCACGGATTTAACAACTGGCTGGTTACTTTTTATGTTTTTTTGTGGGTCTTTTCTGATGGCTAAGGGCAGGATTAACGCCCCTGTTGCGATTATTGCCGCAACCATTATGGATGCTGGTCTGGTTAACAGAGCGCTTAACCTGGAGTGTGAGCCGGAGGTTGAATTTGCTGAAGATACAGGGGTGATGCCTAGTTCATTGAATACATTAGTCTTTATTTCCGCAAGGTCTGCTTTGCTAATCTCATAATTTTGTAATGAGCCCGATAATAAACCAATGGCTTTAAGGAAAGAGGCGCAAGCTTTGCAAGTTTTAGCATGGCTCTTTAGTTCAGCGGGGAGTTCGTTGATAGTGCAATTCCTGGATTCAATCCAGTTTTCAACTTTTTTGCAGCTCATTATTTTGAACTCTCCTTTCTGCAGTCCAGGGCAGATAACCCGGTTCTGTCAGTTTTCCTGCGTTTGTTCACGGTCGTTGTCGGGATAAAGCTTTTTGATAGTTCTATAAACTATTTTACGCAAATTGCCGGCGGTCTGACCGGTAATTTCTGCAATCTTGTTGTATGACATACCTTCAACTATTCGTAGCAGAAGAATCTCTTTGTGTGCCTCATTGATACCTTGAAGTATTTCTGAAACCGATTCTTCAACTAATTTTTCGTCAGCGGAGGTTTCTCCCGGAATGTCTTGAAGTTCTTCGTCTCTAATCTTAAAGACAATGGCACGTTTCTTTTTTCGCTGCGAATCTATAACCGTTCTTCTGGCTATCGTGAATAACCAGCTGGAGAACTTTCCTGAGGATTTGTAGGTTGGCAATGCCTTGTGAACTTTTATAAAAACTTCCTGACTTAAATCTTTAGCTTCATCCGGGTCTTTAATTAAAGTTGATATATATCTAACAATTCTATAAAGATAGCGATCGAATAATACTTCGAAGCACGCTTTATTTCCTTTTAGAAAGGACAAAACGAGCTGCTCGTCATCCTGGTTTGTCAGGGTATTTTTAAAACACACACTAGTCCCTGCACAACTTTATTTGAATTAATAAAACAATTGTAACACAGCTTTCTTTACCGAACATAGTCAGGCAGTTTTATTTAGCATTGTAAAGGCAAATGCCGGCTGTTTATTTTTTGTTCCATCTTTATTTAACCTTCGGCCATAGTCGAAAGAGAAACTCCTGTAAGTTCCAACCATTTGTCACTGAGTTCTCCAAAATAAAGGATAAAGCCCTTAGTTCCAATAGCAACAGGGTGTTTTGAATTCGGAAGGGTCTCCAGCACAGAAACGTTAATTAATTCACCATGCCCGTTACAGCGAGCTACTTTTTCAATTGGGCCTTGAGGGGTCAGTAACTGATAATGAATAAGAAAGTCTGAATTATTAAAAACCCCAACGATTTTAATTGAATCTGCTTTAACTTTCCAAATAGGCCTGTCGTTAATCAATTTTCCATTTATGTCAACTTTTCTCAGATTCCAGAAGTCAAATTCGTGATAAACCATCATTATTTCATGTTTGCTGTTAACAAAACAGCTTTCGCCAACCATATCTATTGTACGAATCAATTTTGCATTTTTATCCATTATTGCAATTTTTTTCAGGCTTGAATCGCTTATTATTATTTGCCCCTCCGGGCCTGCATGGATAGTATCAGGGAAAAAGGCTTCTTTAAAAAAGTCATGGTCACTTTTTACAACGCCAATAACTTTTCCTTCTAAGCTTAACTTTATAAGGGTTTTTCCATTATTACCAAGAAGCCAAAGAGCTTTTTTATCGCCTTCGTCACTAATACAAAAGTCTATTGGCAAATATTGTTTTGGTATACTTTTGAGATCAAGGGTGTCAAGAACCTTTCCCTCTTTATCAACAGTTACGATTTTTCTGCCAACAGAATCTAGAATTTTGGTGGTTTCGTCAATATTTTTAATTGCTTGAGGACCATAGGGCATTGCCAAACCGACGGGACCTTTAAAGTCAGATGAATTTAAAATTCCAATCTGATCTGCGTCAAAGCCTATTGCAAGTTTTGCCGAATATAGATGATTTGTCATAGCGATAAGAATAATAGTTAACAAAATAAATATCCTGATTTTCATTTTATTCACCTCTCATTAATTAGGAAGAGCCCAGCCCAGATATTTTGCAGAATACATTTGTCGCATCTTGCTCAGTGTTATCTTATGAATTCCGTCATATCCAGGCCAACCACTGGTAACTATTATTGGATCGCCGCTTGAATCAGTTTCTCCGGTTGCAATAAAAATATGGCCCCAGGGATTTCTGCCGGTTTTATCCTGAAACAGAACTGCGCCTGCAGGTGGTGGGCTTGAATGCTGTATTTTGCCTGCCTGCTCAAATTTATAATATGAATCAATGGCAGATCCAGCGGTTAATTCAGGTATTTTTCTGCCGTAAGCAGTGGCACAAAATGCCAGGCACCAGTTATTCCAACATGCAGGGTTTTTTGAAGTCAGGCTGTTGTTGCGATTATAGCCATTCTGGTTGCCTCCTGCCGTTTGGTTAAGAGCCCAGGAAAGAGCCGCTTGCGAGGTTCCGTTTCCTGAAAGCAAGGATGGGTCAGTAACTATATTGTCTGAGGGATCAGACTCAGAGGCAGGAGCATCGGTTACAGGCTCTTGCATTGAGGCATCTTGCTCAGGGGTATCTACATAATTTTTGTGAACATAGGCCTGTTGACCATTATGAGAAATAAGATACCAGTCATCTTTTTCGCCGATTATTTTTATGTCGGCACCATCAGCGAGATGATCAACAATTTCACCCCATGGGGTGGTTCTTACACGAAGCACTGAACCACCAACCCTTACTTTTCCAGGAACGGAGGGCAGATAATGATCTGGCACTGAGCCATTATCCTGGACAACTTCTTCGGGCAGATAGTGGTCAGGGACTGGTTGAGAGCCTTGATCTGCTTCTTCGGGCAGATAGTGGTCAGGGACTGGTTGAGAGCCTTGATCTGCTTCTTCAGGCAGATAGTGGTCAGGGACTGGTTGAGAGCCTTGATCTGCTTCTTCAGGCAGGTAATGGTCAGGGACTGGTTGAGAGCCTTGATCTGCTTCTTCAGGCAGGTAATGGTCTGGATGGGCGTTATGGGGGGGGCTGGTTAAGTCCTCATCGCCCTCATCTAAAACGAAACCATCAGATGGTGCTGTATCTTCAACCTCGCGGTCACCGCCTGCGGTTATGCTGACATCAAGATCGGCATCTACTTCTATACTATTAATCCATTCACCAAATCTCTTTATGCCTGCAAAAGTGTTTTGAAACCCTTTTTTGCCCCTATTATAAAGGTCTTCAAGTATTTCGTTGCGCTTCTCTTTGGCATTATTACGAAACTCAGAATAGGCATCTGCTAAATCTTTACCTTTGTTATATGTGTTCTTAGTAAAATTTCTTCTCGATTCGATATATTCTGTTAGTTTTTTATGTGTGAATTCCAAACCGTTGCCCCAGAGATCAAAATATTCATCAATAGCATCTTCAGTCTTGTTTTGCTCTGGCGGATCGTCTGAATAGTATCTTTGCTGGCCAAATTCTCGCCGGGCTTCATAGGCTTCCATCATTTCCGCTCGAGCCTCATTTATTTCATTTTCATCAACTCCGCTGCCTTCGGTCAGTCTTGAATAAGCGATTCCTGGGAAAAAAGCGCAAATTAGCGCGATAACAAGTAATATTCTCAGAAACTTCATTTTTTCCTCCTGCAAAATAATATACGCAAGTTCTATTAAAGAAAACGAAAAAAAAATCCTGTTTGGGACAGGAAAAAAAAGATTATAAAAGAATTCAGTAAAATAATATTGCAAACAGAGAAGCAGAATTCTTTGAGAGGGCTGATTGGCTGTTTGTTAAATTATTTTAAATAATAGTGGAAACGTTTATATAGGCATGAATGTATAAAATTATACAATATAAATTCTAAAATCCATTACCAAAATCTGAATATTGCTGTGATTGCCCAACAATAGCAGTACAAAGCGTTTTTAGTTGTTGGTAAAGGCTTTCGTTTTCAGTATTCAGAGTAGAAATTTCCTTAACTATGCTTTCCAGCTGGTTACGGGTCCCCGAACTTTGGGTAACAGAGACGTTTTCGGCCAGCTCCTTTGCTTTGGCTAACAGCTCATCCATTTTTGAAACATTGGCATTAATGGTTTTAACAAGCTCGAGTGCTTTGATTAATCCATCCCTGATAAGGTCATCGGAGGGCATGTAGAGCCCTGCTTCTTTTCTGGTTAGTGTATATAGCATCTCCGCAGATTCAGCGATATCAGAAGAATTGTTGTAGTAAGTTTCAGCAGAACTTATTTGCGGCCCGGGATCATAAGCTTGGCCGTCTGTCAAGCCTCCCGGATCAAGGTTGGCGCCTAAATCAGATGGCTTATCAGCCCAGCCTTGAAACGGGGTGTCATCAGCGGTTGTGTTTGTAGCAGGGTCATTACTTGGATCCAAAGGTTGCTCTGTGCTCGCTGAATTATCAGGAATGGGAGCCGGCACCGGTTCTTCAGGGCCGGGCTCAGGCTGGGCAACAGGAAACGGAGTGGGGGGAATTCCTTTTATGGAAGAGGGCAACTTTACCGTTTTTTCAAATTCATCTGTATTTGTGGCTTTAGGGTCTGGATTGCCGATGATATCAAGTACATCGTTAATTGTAGTTGCCGGAATGATTTTTGCTGAAAGATCATCAGTAGCTGATTCATTGGCTTTTCGTTCTTTAATCAGCTTGTCAATTTTAGATGCAAATTCGCCTGTCTCTGCAGCAGCAGGAAAATTTTCTTCAGGCAGGCTTGCGTATTCAACAACCCAGTTGCGGTTAGATATATCAAGTAAATCGCTGCGGTACATGACTCGCCAGAAATAAAGTCGTGAATGTTCAACAAAGCGGCTTCTTATGTAGATATCCATCTGAAAATCTTTGTTTGGACCGGGGGTGTTTTCTACATGTAAATCGTATGAGCCATCAAGAAGGTTCTGGTTTATTTCCCGGTGTGGGCCGCTTTTAAAACAGCGATTGTACCAACCTTCCTTATGAATGCGGGCAATCAGCTTTTGATAAGCGGACTGGGCAATATAATAGCAAGCCTGCGATTTGTTAAGATGAGTGATGCGTGCACGTGAGCTTTGACCCATAGATGTTAAAGAAGCTATAAATAACCCCATTGATAGAGCGGCTAATGCAATTAATGGCAGCACCATGCCCGTTTTATTAATATTCAGCATGAATTTGTCCCTTTCTATATCTAATTATAAGGATTTAATTAAGATTGTGCCAAATTTGCCTTTTAACAGTAACTCATTTGCTTTTTGATTGACATTAGCTCTGATTAAATGTCACAATAAATATATAAGAGCTATAAATAAGACATTTTTGATCCCTGCTTAAAGTCTTTTACACTTTAAATTTTTGTATTTTATAATGTAAAACGACAGAATATAACAGAATGTTCCGGTTATTTTTTATGGCTGGAACGATTTTATTAGGGAACAAATCTGATTTCGCAAACGTTAACCTTTATAGATAAAGTATCTGTAAAAAAATTAAGGCTGCTTCGTTATCTTGAAATAATCTCACCATAATCTCATCAAGAGAGGTGTTTAACTGTAATGATTTTTTCCAGTTCTTGTTGCTCTTCGTTTGCTTCAGAAAAAGAATTCAAATGACTCTTGTAAAAAAAACAAGGTTTAAAATTAGAAGTGGCTTCACTATGGTTGAAATAATTATAGTTTCAATTCTCCTCGCTTTGTTTACAGGTATGTTTTTTAGCTATTTTTTGCAGAAGAGCGATTCAGAAACAAGACTTGTGGATCGTATTGTAATCAATCAGGAGGGTACAAAGTCTGCAAATCTGCTTATTGATCATATTCGTGAAAGCCTTGAAGTTATCCGGCCGGCTATGGGCGAAACCGCTACTTTTCTCGTTACTCGAAATTCTGTAAACGAGGTAAATGTTTTATATTGCCAGCCCGAAAAGGGAGTAAATTCAGGAGACAGAGACGAAGCACTTTATCGACTGGTGTCGCTTACCAGGAGATCAGGCGCGGGCTTTTTAAGTGAAAAAGAGAAGAATTTCTTAATTGGTTCCAGGTCTAAGAGTGGCCTTAATACAGAAAAGGTGCTTATAAAATCTTTAAAAAGGTTGACCTTTACTGTAACAAATCCAAACCAGGTAAAATTCAACATGGTTCTCAAAAGTGGCGACGGAGAATTTGCTTTCGCTACGCAGGTCAAGCTGTTGCCCTTCGGAGGTATAGAATGAATAAAATGACTGGTTTTACACTTATTGAAGTGATGATTGGAGTTCTTATAGTTTCTCTGGTAATTGGCGGTTTTATTATGGGCATGCGAGCTTTCAGGTCTCAGATTGAGTTCGGCGACAAGCATATTTCAACCTTGGTTTGTTCTCAAAAAGTAATTGAGGATCTGAATGAAGAACTCTGGATAAATCCGAAAGCCTTTGATACCTTGGGAATCTCCAACTCCAAAAGGGTTTTAACGCCAATTGTCAGAGATGAATCACCGTTTTTTTCAGATTTAGAGTTTAAGCTTGAGGGCAAGGGAAACTCTGCCAAACTTACAGGAATTGACGATAAGCAGACTCAGCTTTATTCTCAGGTTGAAGACCTGAACCTGGACATCGGCGCATCCCGGGTTAAACCAAAAACAGCCAATGCGATTGAATCTAACCTGTATAATAGCGAAATCATTTTTAAATGGGGAAAACACAGAAATAAAGCCGGGTCAGAAATCTGTTCCCTTTTCTTTTCGCCGGTCACCCCCAAAAATATCAGCCTTTCAGATATCTCTGATATTGGCTTGGATGATACTGCATATTCAAAGATCCTGACTTCCCCCGGTGGCTATTCAGATGTTCTGGCAAATCTAGCCGACATTTATCGATTTTCAAGAGCGTTTCTAAATTCGGATTTTTATAAAACGACTTTTGCCGAAATAAAAGAGCTGCGCAATAAATCTGCAGGGCTATCTTATCCGTCAAGAGCGCTTTATGAATGTCACAAGCGCATGGGTAATCTTTGGCTTGATGTCGCCCGTAGAAGTCTTCAGTTTCTTTTTGCTCTGGAACCTTCATTAAATCTTTTCGTGTCAGGTTATTCGACCGGGACACTTGGAGCAGATTTTTCCGGGGAAAATGCCTGGCAACTTCAATCAATTTTAACTGATGTTTGTGTTGTTTACAGTACATTCTTGTCGAGTTTAAAGAATGCAGAAGCTAATTTCCGTTTTCTTGTTTCCGAAAAAATGGCAAGCTATAAAGGGGTTCGGGTCCAATATTTTCTTTTGGCTCAGGTAATTGACCTTAACAGGGTTCTTGCAATTCTTCCCAACTATTCTGCCGGATTTTCCAGGTATATGGGCTTCCTCGCCAGTCTGGAAAAATTTTCAAAGGGACGCACGCCCTCTCTGGAACGTTTAATAAACCAGGAAAAAACAAATTCCACTTCTGCTGAAAAGCTTGCCCAGAATTATCCAAACCTTAAACTTCTCTCTGATTTTCTAAATAACAAACTATACCCGGCAATGCAGTTTATTCAGAGCGGTGGATGTCTCTCAAAGTAGCAAAAACTGGTCTGGCGAGTAGGTTGCATGTAAATCTTCAGCCATTTCGTTGAGAGTCCGGCGGAAAACGCCAGCATCGTAACAACCTACTTTTATAGTTGTAGAAGGCATCCCCAGGCTAATTGGAACTTTTGTCAGTTTCTGGATTTTGCGAATCAAGTAATAATTTTCCAATTTTTTGAGCGAATTCACTCATGGAAAAGGGTTTTTGAAGAAAATTCAAATTATTCCCAATAATCCCTCGATGAATCAGAACATTTGCCGGGTGGCCAGACATGAAAAGAAGTTTAATATCTGGATTTGTCTTTTTAACCATCTCGTATATTTTGTAACCGTTTATTTCCGGCATTATTACGTCTGTTATCAACAGGGTTATTTTCTGCTTGTGTTTCTCGGCAAGGTTAAATGCTGTATTAGCCGTTCTTGCTGTTAAAACCCTGAAACCAAGTCTTTCGAGCATCATTTTCATCATGGGTAACATTGCAGCTTCATTTTCTACTAACAGAACGGTTTCGCCGTTTCCGGGCAACATTTTTTTTTGCGGTTCTA
>JBNJGH010000057.1:0-21781 GCA_051747585.1 Candidatus Rifleibacteriota bacterium | reverse complement strand
ATCATGAGCGCGCATCGGTGTTGCGAGCATTGTTTTTGCTAGAGAAATGAGCTGGCGTAGATATGAAACAATTAAATGCTTCGACAAGGCGAAAAAAAAACATAAATTTTGAAAACCAGCTAATAATGATTGACCGAGAACTGCTGTCAGCTACTATCAACCCGTTTCTGATAAGAATAGTGCTTGCCGCGGTTTAATTTTTTATCTAAAATTTTTATTGACTAAAAATTAGTTTGAGCGTATAAGTTTAGGCAAGACGAAACTTTGCCTTTTGGAGTAAAAAAATGAATTTATCTAATGCCCTTACGGCAAGTCTGGAAGACTATCTGGAAGCAATATTTAACATTATTGCCGAAAAACAGGCTGTGCGCCCAAAAGATATTGCGAAAAGACTTAAAGTCAGCAATTCTTCGGTAACCGGGGCATTGCGCTCATTGGCAGAAAAGAATCTGATTAATTATGCGCCTTATGATGTAATAACTTTAACTCAAAACGGTAAAGTTGTCGCCAAAGATGTTATTCGTCGACACGAAGTTTTAAAAGACTTTTTTGTAAAAGTGCTTGCGGTAGACGAAAATGATGCAGATGAAGCAGCCTGTAAAATGGAACATTCTATTCCTAAAATCATTCTTGAAAGATTTATTCAATTTGCTGAATTTATAGAAGTCTGCCCGCGTGGCGGATCCAAATGGATAGCTGGTTTCGGCTATCGTTGCGATCACAACGATAATCAGGAATATTGCGAAAATTGTATTGAAACAACCCTGAAAGAAATTCGGGAAAAAAGAAAATCTGGAGGTGTGAAAAAAATGTCTTCTGTAAGCCTTAAAGAGCTGCAACCCGGACAAAAGGCCAAAGTTGTTAAAATTAAAAGTCGAGGCCCGGCCAGTAGAAGAATCGTGGAAATGGGAATAACAACTAATTCAATTGTAGAAGTTGAGCGGGTTGCTCCTATGGGTGATCCGATTGATATTAAGGTAAAAGGTTATCATCTTTCCCTGAGAAAAGATGAAGCAGAAGGAATTGAAGTAGAAGTTATATAATAAAATAGTTTGTTGAGGTCATAATTATGCCATTAGCTCTTGTAGACGCAGGAACAAAAGTTAAATTAGTTACAATAAAAGCCGGTTATCAGTTAAAAAGCCATCTTTCAGCAATGGGGTTGATACCCGGAGTAGAAATTGAAGTAGTAAAGAATTCATTTTTTGGTCCGTTTCTTGTTGCTGTTAAGGGCAGCAGAGTTATGCTTGGACGTGGAATTGCCCAAAAAATTCTGGTTCATTAATTTTTTTTTCATTTTTAGGCAAAGTTTCGGCATGCCTAAACTTTTAAGGCAATCTAAAAATCAAGGATTTTATTGATATGAAAAATGATCTGGTTATAGCGCTTGCGGGAAACCCAAATTCTGGCAAAACTACAATATTTAACGAACTAACAGGATCTCGGCAACATGTTGGAAATTATCCCGGTGTCACTGTTGAATACAAAGAGGGCTTTTGCAAAAACAAAGAAAAAGAAATTAAGATTGTTGATTTGCCGGGTACATATAGTTTGACTGCCTATTCTTCAGAAGAGCTTGTTGCAAGAAATTTTTTGATAGAGCAAAAGCCTGATGTAGTAATTGATGTTCTCGACTCATCGAATCTTGAAAGAAATCTTTACCTTGCTGTGCAGCTCAAAGAGCTTAATATTCCACTTATTTTAGCTTTTAATATGAGTGACATGGCCAAAGGTAAAGGCTACGAGTTTAATTTAGAAAAGTTGTCGAAATTTTTCGATGCCGGCATTGTTGAAACAACAGGACACAAAAGTCTGGGAATGAATCAACTGATCGAAGCTGCTATTCAAAAGGCAGAAAATGGCAAAAATCTTGTGCTTAAAATGCATGGCAAATCTAAAAAATTACAAACAGGTGAAAATGCTGTCAACAGCAATTTGCCATTCAGCATTAAGTATGGAAAAGAAATTGATCAGGAAATAGAAAAAATAGAAGCTTTGATTCCCAAAGACAATGAATTAAGTAGATTGCAGAATAATCACTGGTTAGCACTTAAACTTCTCGAAAATGATGCAGATTTGCTAGATCGCGTTAAAAGTGAAAAACTTTCAGACCAAATAACAAAAAGCTCGGAATATATTGAAGAAGTCCTTGGCGAAACTCCCGAAATTGCAATTGCAGGAGCAAGATACGGTTTTATTTCTGGCGCATGCCAGCAAGCTGTGCGCTCTACTATTGAGATCAGGCATTCTATTTCAGATCAGATTGATTCGATTGCAACTCATAAAGTGCTTGGTTTACCGATTTTTCTCGGATTGATGTATCTGGTTTTTCACTTGACCTTTACTTTCGGCGAGGCTCCCATGGGCTGGATAGAAAGCTTTTTTGCCTGGTTTTCCAGTCTTATTCAAGGCTGGTGGCCGGCAAATTCTGAAAGCCTGGTAAAATCATTACTGATTGATGGAATTATTGGCGGAGTTGGTGGCGTAATAATATTTTTGCCCAATATCCTTTTTCTTTTTCTTGCGATCGCGATTCTTGAAGACTCCGGTTATATGGCGCGGGTAGCATTTATAATGGATCACTTTATGCGCAAAATCGGTTTGCATGGTAAAAGCTTCATACCCATGCTGATAGGTTTCGGATGCTCGGTACCGGCAATCATGGCGACTCGCACTCTTGATAACCGTCGTGACAGGTTGGCCACGATGATGGTAGTCCCGCTAATGAGCTGTGGTGCAAGATTGCCGATTTATGCCCTTATTATACCCGCATTTTTTCCACAAGCCTGGCACGCCCCCATGATGTGGTTAATATATATGATCGGAATACTTCTGGCTGTTGTGGTTGCAAAATTGCTTCGAGTAACCATATTGAAGGGTGAATCGGTCCCCTTTGTTATGGAACTGCCGCCATATCGTATTCCCACAATCAAAGGTATTTTTATTCATATGTGGGAAAGAGGCTGGCTTTATTTAAAAAAGGCTGGAACCATTATTCTGGCTATATCAATTGTTCTTTGGGCTCTGACTACTTTTCCGCAAATTTCATCAGAGAAAAAAGCAGAGTTTCAAACTAAAGCACAAAGGGTTCAGAGTCTTGATTTGAAAGAAGTTGAGAAAAAGCAGAAACTTCAAGCTCTCGAAAATCAAGAGTCAGAAACTGCCCTTCGCAATAGTTTTGCCGGAAAAATAGGTCTGGCAATGGAACCAGTATTAAAACCAATGGGTTTTGACTGGAGAATCGGAACAGCTTTAATTGGAGCTTTTGCTGCAAAAGAAGTGTTTGTTGCCCAGATGGGTATTGTTTACTCGGTAGGGGAAGCAGAAGAAGATTCCAAATCTCTTCGTGACAAATTAAAAGAAAAATACAACCCGCTGATTGGATTTTGCATAATGTTGTTTTGCTTGATCAGCGCACCCTGTATGGCAACTATTGCAATAACAAAACGCGAAAGTAATTCATGGTTCTGGGCTTTGTTTCAACTTGGCGGTCTTACCATAATGGCTTATGTGGTAACTGTCATAGTTTATCAGGTGGGAATGTTTTTCCAAATCGGCATCAATTAAAGCATGTCAAAGTCAATTTATAGAAATTTAAGGAGCGATATTTAATGAAAAGATTTGGGATGTTTATAATACTGGTTACTGTTTTTATGCAATCTGTGAACTTATATGCAGAAGGCGTTGCCCATAAAGAAGAAGAGTTTGATTTTTTACGTGAAAAAATCGAAAAGCTTGAGGAAAAAATTGACAGCCGGCATGAAAAGAATTCAAAAAAAACGGCTGAATGGTATGAGAAGTTTGATGTTGGCGTAGGTTTAACAGGCGTTTTTCAAACAACATCAAATGTAAAAAAGCGTTTAAACCCCGATAAAGATGTAACTGATGGCACCATGTCGTTTGATCTTGAAATTACTAATCAAATTGACAAAAATAATGAGGTTTTCACTCTTTTTGAATCTGGTTCTGGTGATGGTGTCGATGGTAATGTTTCTTCTTTATCTGGATTTAATGACGACGCTGATGATGACGAGAATTTACGGTTAACCGAAGCATGGTATGAAACCAGATTTGCAAATGAAAAATTTCGTTTTCGTCTCGGAAAACTTGATTTGACTACTGATTTTGATACAAATGCCGTTGCAAACTGCGAAACAGAACAGTTTTTTTCGACCGGTTTCGTAAACAATCTGGCAATCGGGTTTCCTGATGACAATGGCCCGGGACTGATGTTTTTTGCTTCCCTTAATGAGTTCCTGGAAGCTGGCGTAGGGTTGGCCGATGCCGACGCAGACTGGGATAACCTGAACGATGATCTTTTTTCTATTTTTGAGGTTAACTATAAGCCAAAGAATAAAAACAGGCCCGGGAATTACAGATTTTTTTGTTGGGCCAATAAATCAGACCATGTTGATCTTACCAATGCCGCAAAAACCGGCGAGATTAACCATGGTTATGGCTTTTCATTTGATCAGATGGTCAGTGATGCAACAACTGTTTTTGCCCGCTATGGGCAACAGCGTGAAACTGTTGCGCAAATAGAAAAGGCCTGGAGTACAGGATTTCAGACTTCTGCTGAATCTTTTGGCAGAAAAGACGATATTATTGGTTTTGCCTATGGAAAAGCTCTTACGGGTAACAGTTGGCGTACCGGTGCCGGGGCAACAGGAATCAACTGCGAAGATGAACATCATGCCGAGTTGTATTACAGTTTTAAAGTTAACGAAAACTTAAAACTTTCGCCGGATATTCAATGGCTCAAAAATGCAGAAGGAGATAAAGACAATAAAAATGTCTGGGCGTTTGGAGTGCGTGCTCAGCTTAGTTTCTAATTTATCTCGGGGCGAGCAGGCGGCGGACTCTTATATTTGAACTAAGCCAGACGTAGTCGCCATCGATAAAGATATATTTTACTCCGGCGACTTTCCATTTTTCCCAGGTTCGGCCATCGAAGAAATGCAGAGATGAGCCATCTATGTCGGCTTCTATGACTTTTTTGTTGCCCAGAGCGTCTGTAATAACCATGGGAGGTTGGTCAGAGCCGTTAAAATTGTCGCTTAGCGCGGTAAAATCTGCCAGTTGGTCGCAGGCTACCCAAACCCCGGTTTCCCGGTTTGATTTTGACTTCAGGGCGGCGACTGCGGTTATCCGATTAGACTCAAAAAATGCATCAGTTCCGGTATATGAAAGCAAATTTTCGTCGGGAGTAACGCGAAAAAGTCCACCATAAGATCCGATCCAGAGGTTGCCGTCATTGCCTGCATCGACACAGGTATATTCTCTGTTTGCGCCTGTAGAAAGTTTGGAGAACGATTGGTCATTCATTAAAGAAATAGCTTCAGGATGAAGAATGACCAGAAATTCGGCTTCTTTCGATTTCCAGCGGGTAAAATCAATTACCCGGCTGTCCATCAGGCCTTCGTAAATTCCATAGTGCTCCCAATCAAAAGGTTCTTTTTCGTTTAATCGTTCATCAATTTCTTTACGGGGATTCTTAAGTATGTAAAACCCATCTGACTTGGTGCCTATATAAAGCTTGTCCTGGTTAAACCAGACTGTGTTTAACTCTGATCCCTGGGGCCAGGGCTGGTATGCTTCCATGAAAAACCAATCTGGAAACTCTCTTTTGAAGATTTTTCCATCAATTTCTACTTCTTTGAATTCCATTTTAAGGCGACATAGTCTTTTGTTTTCAAAAATCAGCCAGAGATCGTCAGTAGCCTTATCTATTGCCATCGAGTTTATTTCATCGGAATACATTTCAAAAAGATCATGATCTTTTATTTCAGTTCCATATACATCAAACGCAATTTCTTCGTCATAACTATAAAGATAGCTTTTGGTAAATAATTGCCAGAAACCGCTCAATGATGCGGTAATAACCTCTTCGGTTGCCAGGTCAACGTCGGGCATATCTTCAAGCGGGTCTTCAGCGTCGGCAAAATTTAGAAATTCATCTGTTTCGTCTCTAAGTATTTCAAGTCGACCATTTACGGTGTTGCTGTAAACTGACGTGTCGCTGGTGGGTTTGTTAGAAGATTTCCAGCGCGATAAACCCAACATGTGGGTAAACCAGTAATCTTTTCCTTTGCATATTTGATTGAATGGAACCATGTGAGCATATCTGGGGGGAAAGGGAAAAAGTGTTTTTGCATAAACCTTGCCCAGGCCCTGATCTTTAAATTCATCAAATTGATGTGAATCTAATGCTACAATTACCAGCCCTGCACTGGTACAGATGACAAGTTTTTTGCCCATTAAATAAAGACGGTTGATGCAATTAGAAGGAAGGCTGCTGTTGGAACTTGTATAATTAGTCCAGATTCCTTTTTGATAGCGCCACAGGCCATTGTTTCGCGTTCCTATAAACAGCGATCTGTTTTTTACAAAATCAAAAAGAGTTTTTTCTTCTTCGTTCATTTCGGGCATTTTAAGATTGGTGTAAATGTCTGGATTTTCTTTATAGACAGTCAGGCAATTCAACCAGCAATCTTCTCGGGGAAGCTTTACATCATGTATGCAATTTGAATTTTTTATTAAATTAATTTTTTGCGGTGTTAAAGAAACAATATGGGTTGCCCGGGATGGCCCGTAAAATACCCAGAAATCGTTTACCCAGGTCTCGGGTTTGTGGTTTACATCGTTTATGGGATAAGAATTTGGACCAATTTGCTCAATAAGACCTTCACCTTTTGTACTTATCCAGCCTTTTGAAGATGAAATCATGCCAAGTGCAGTTATGCCTACAGATTTAATTTTAACACTCCGGTTGACCGAGGATCTGGTGTAATTAACCGGCGAAAAAGATGTTTTTCCTGAATTGGGTATAAAGGCATGGCATACATGACCTCCAAAACAGCCGGCAAAAATTTTATTTTTTTGTATTTGAATTCTATCTATGTCTATGGTTGGTAGTCCGTCATTGCTGGTGTAAACGTAAGTTGTTTCTCCTTGAATATTTATAAGGCCGTTGCTCGAGGCCAGCCACAGGTGACCGTTTTCGTCAAAAGCCACGTCTTTGATCATAACATTTTTAAGCTTTTCAGGTAGCTTCAAAGCCTGCCAGCTTGCAGTTCTGCCATCATAAATGGTTGCCCCTTTATTGGTTCCCACTACCATTACTGATTTAAAGGCTGCAAAACCGTTTATATGATTGTCTGTTAACCCGGAACTTACGGTAAAAACCCGCCAGCTGTCTGACGCATTTACTGCAGTAAAAGGACCAGAGAAAGCTAAAATTAAGACGCAAAAAACGTAAAGCTTTATGGTATTCATCTATTAATTGTAACATGAGGTAATTTGAGGTTAAATTGTAAGAAGCTAAGTTAAACCCGATAATTACAAAAAGCTGAAAGAGGGAGCTTATGTTTGCTGTAAAAGAAAATTTTCCTGAAATTGTTAAAAGGTCTCAAAGGCTTATAAACGAAAAATATGCTGATGCCGTAGCTGCATTTTTGTGTGGTTCGATTATCAGAGGCACCCATAATGCTGATTCGGATTATGATGTGGTAGTAATTTATCCTGAATTGGAAAATGCTTATCGTGAATCGTACATGTTTGAAAACCGAAAAATCGAGACCTTTGTTCATGACCCTGAAACTCTTACCTGGTTTTTTGAAAAGTGTGATGCGGCTTCAGGCATTCCTTCTTTGCCGACTATGGTCGATCAGGGGCTGATTATCAAGAATAACGAAGGGCTTGCAGATAAAATAAAAGCACAGGCACACGAACTTTTGCTTCTGGGACCTGAGCCTTTGAGTTTAGAGCAAATCGAAGATTACAGGTATAGAATTACTGACCTTTGTGATGATTTGCGCACTTCACCTGACATCAGTTGCTGCTTGGCGGCCGGAACATCTCTATATCAGGTTATCGCCGATTTTTATCTGAGGGTTAATGATTCCTGGTCAGCCGGTGGCAAAATGTTACCCGTTGTTTTAAAAGAACATGACCCACAATTTGCCTACAGGTACTCTGAAGCTTTTTTACTGCTTTTTAACAGTCAGTTGAGTTATTCTGTTATAACTCTTGCAGAAGAAATACTTGAACCCTGGGGTGGGTTTTTATTCGATGGCTACAAGCGAGAAGCCAAGCCTAAAATGAGATTAAAAAGGTCGGGTTGGAAAAGCAGACTTCGCAAAAGGTGTAAAAAATGACAGCACCAAATTGTCATTGCGATGAGCATCGCGAAGAAGCAATCTTTGATATTCTAATTTTTAATATTTAATAAAAAAACAAAAATGTCTTGAAACTCTTTAATATCATTAATTGGTGGATTACTAACAGTGTTGCTGAGAAAAAGCCAGGATTAAAGAAATTATTTTAGAAGTCTGCTGAGGGTTATAGTTTAAAACATTTATATGAAAAGGTTGATAGGATTAAGACATATTTTACATCAACATCCTGATTTGTCGGGAAAAGAAATCAATACTGCCCGCAGAGTTCTTGAAATTTTTAAATCTTTTGAACCTGATCAAATAATTGAGGGGATTGGCGGCACAGGACTGGCTTTTATTTTTAAAGGCAAAAGACCTGGCAAAACAGTTCTTTTGCGGGCCGAGCTTGATGCGGTACCTGTAAGCGAACAGAACGATTTTTCTTATAAATCAACAACAGACGGAGTAGCTCACAAATGCGGTCATGACGGGCACATGGCAATTCTGACCGGTGTAGGCAAAAAACTGAGTTTAAAGCGGCCCAGAGAGGGTAGGGTAGTTTTATTGTTTCAACCTGCCGAGGAAACAGGTCAGGGCTCAGAATTGGTAATCAACGACCCGGCTTTTACAAAAATAAGACCTGACTTCTGTTTTGCTATTCATAATTTACCAGGCTTTGAGCTCGGAAAAATAGTTATTGGTAGAGGTTCGTTTGCTTGCGCATCAATGGGAATATGTGTGAAATTGAAAGGGGTTTCGGCCCACGCGGGCCAGCCGGAAAGAGGCCATAGCCCGGCGAAGGCAATGTGCCAACTTATAGACGCATGGGCAGGCGTTCCTGAAATTCTTGGGTTAACAGGAAGTTTGCCCCTCGCAACCGTGGTCGGAGCAAGACTTGGCGCTAAAGCTTTCGGAACAGCTCCGGCGAATGCAGAAATATGGGTAACTTTAAGAGCCAAAACCGATGAGATGATGATGCGTTTGATTGAATTCTCCGAAAAACTGGTGAGTGAAACTTCAACTCGCTTTAATTTAAAGTCTGAAATTGGTTTTGAGGATATTTTTCCGGCTACACTTAATTCAACTGAGGCTGTAGATCTTGTTTTAAAAGCAGTTAAAGGCAAGCCGGTTAAAATTATAAATGAACCTTTTCGCTGGTCTGAGGATTTCAGCCGTTTTATTAATGAAGCTCCGGGAGCTTTAATAGGTCTGGGCGCGGGTAAAGACTGTAAAAATCTGCATAATCCCGAATATGATTTTCCTGATGATTTGATTGAAGCTGGTGTAAATTTATTTATTGATATTATCAGGCAGGTTGAAAAATCCGGGGAGAATAAATCTTCAAATAGTTGAAATTTTAAAATAAACATGCTTTGCAAAAGTGAATTTATGGTATAAAATATTTCCTGTTATCAACCGTTGTTTGTTCTGATGATCTGATTCTAAGAAGGAATTTTGTTATGAGTGCAGGCATTTTAAAAGCCGACGAATTAGAAGAAATTAAAGATATACTGGCCGATGAGCAGGCGGCAATGATGATTGAACGTGATGTTTACTGGCCCAAGTGGGATTCACCATATTGGTTCTTCTTTTTACTTGAAGAAACTGATCGTCTTGAAGATATTCCAATCGATATTTTTAAAGAAATGCTTATGTGTGCTGATCGTCAATTTTTGAACTATTTTCCTACCTGTCAGGAAGAAGTTCCCGAAGGTCTCAATCCAGATGTAGAAATAATGTGTTTTTGTATGCTGGGCTCATTAATGAGACTTTGTTCAAAACTTGATTTTGATGTTTTCGCCTGGCTGCCCTGGGCCAAAGACTGGATAAGCAGATACCAGCTTCCGGATGGTGGATACAACTGCGATGCGAATGCTTATATCGAAAGCGGTAAAAGTTCAATTGTCTCGACCGTCGTACTGCTCGAGGGCATGCTTGCTTATGGTAAACACATAGGTTCTTATGAAGAATTCTCTAAAAATGTCGAAAAGGCTGTAAGCTACCTTTTGAAGCATCATATTTATATGTCCAGCAATGCTGAAGAAATAAAAGAGATGGAATGGGATAAAATAATTTTTCCCAGATTTTATGAGTTTGATTTCAGCCGCGGTCTGGAAGTAGTTCTGGACTTTGTTTTGCAAACCGGAAAAAAAGTTAGAAAGGCAAACACTCTTAAAGCCATTGATCTTTTTAAAAAGAAATACGAACAAGGAGTCAACGGCAGCGAGAAAAAGTGGCTGAATGGTGAAAAAACAGTTTCTTATTACAGCGACACTCCTGTATTGTTTGAAGATAGAGCTAATATTCCGGTGGTAATGAAAAAGTACAATGGTCCAGATGAAAATCCATATGTTAAAAAGCAAATGGAAAGAATTAAACAAAAGCTTGAAAAGGCAGATCAGCAATTAGTCTAAATTCAGGTGCAAAAAAAGGCTGACACATAAAAATATGTGCCAGCCTTTTTTTATGCTGAGAAACTAATTAACTTTAAAAGTTGTGTCTCCGTTTTCGAAGAAATTGATTATTTGATTAATGGCAGCTACGCCGGCGTTTACATTTGCTTCCTGGGTTTGTGCACCCATCTTTTTCGGAGTGAAAAAGACCTGATCAGCGTAAGTTTGTTGCAATTCTTCTGCGCAGTCAGGTGCGATATCTGAAACATATTTGAAGTCGCTTCTTTCGGCGAGAATCTTTTGCAGGCTTTTTTCGCAGACAACTTCCTTGCGGGCGGTATTGACCAGCACAGCATTCTCTGGCATAGATTTCATTAAATCGTAGTTAATGGAATTTTTGGTTTTATCGTTAGCAGGAATATGCAGAGAAACGTAATGACAGTTCTGGTAAAGTTCTTCAACACTGTCTACTGTTTCTACTCCATCGGATGCTATTCTGTCATCTTTAATAAACGGATCAAAAGCGCAAACCTTCATACCAAAACCTTTGGCAATTCGGGCAACTGCTTTTCCTACGTTTCCGTAGGCTTGAATGCCAAGTTTTTTGCCCAGTAGTTCTGTGCCTGGCTTCCCATTGAATTTGCCCCGGGCTATATATACCATCATCCCCATAGCAAGTTCTGCAACAGCATTTGAGTTCTGGCCAGGCGTATTCATTGCTACAATATTTTTTTCGCTGGCACAGTCGAGATCGATATTATCGTAGCCGGCTCCGCCTCTTACGATAATTTTAAGATTTTCTCCAGATTCTAAAACTTCACGATTGGCTTTATCGCTTCTTATAATAAGAGCGTCAGCATTTTTAACCGCTTTTTTGAAATCTTCCTGATCCGAATATTTTTCCAGCAGTTCAAGCTCGTAACCGGAATGCTTTTCAACAATTTCTTTCATTTTTTTTATTGCATCCGTAGCAAAGGGCTTTTGGGTTGCTACCAGAATTTTTTTACTCATAATCTAAATTCCTTTCCTGTATGTTGTCTGTTAAGAATTTTCCTGGTCAAATTTTTTGATGAATTCAGCCAGTTTTTTGCAGCCTTCGACTGGCATTGCATTATAGATAGATGCTCTCATTCCGCCAACGCTGCGATGTCCTTTAAGGGTAACAAGATCATTTTCTGCAGCTTCTTTAAGGAACTTTTTGTTAATTTCATCGCTGTTGCTGAAGAATGGAATGTTCATGAGTGATCTGTCTTTGCCGGGTTTTACATGGGCTTTAAACAGTTTGGAATTATCGATTGCGTCATACACAATTTGTGCTTTTTCTTTGTTGATATTTTCATAATATTCAACCCCGCCCATTTCAATCATGTGATCGAATACCAGCTTGGCAATGTAAATTGCGTATGTTGGTGGAGTGTTGAACATGGAACCTTTTTCTACATGAGTTTTAAAGTCTAACATTGTGGGCAGACCATCAATTTTTCCAACCAGATCGTCGCGAATAATTACGATAGTAACGCCGGCGGGTCCGATATTTTTCTGAGCACCGGCATAAATTACGCCATAGTCGTTGACATCAATTTTTTCACTCATAATATTAGATGACATGTCTGCTACGACCGGAACATCTATTTTCGGCAGGCTCATGCATTTTGTGCCCGAAATTGTATTGTTTGAAGTAATATGAAAATAATCAGCATCTTTTCTAATTTTTGCTGTTTCTATTTCAGGGAAATAAGAGAAATTTTCATCTTCTGATGATGCAATTGTATTTACATCTGCACCAAATTTTTTTGCTTCTTTTATCGCTTTTTTAGACCACTGACCGGTATTGATGAAATCAATTTTTTTATTAACCGCCAGATTCATCGGCAGCATAATAAACTGTGTAGATGCGCCTCCCTGAAGAAAAAGCACATGGTAATTCTCAGGAATATTCATAAGTTTGCGAATACCTGCTTCAGCATCATCAATAATTTTCTGAAAAGTCGATGACCTGTGACTCAGTTCCATGACGCTCATACCACAATCCTGGTAGTTAAGCATCTCGTCAGCAGCTTTCTTGAGAACCTTTTCCGGAAGAACAGCCGGACCAGCTGAAAAATTAAAAACTCTGTTAGCCATAACTTTGCTCCTGTTTTTTATTATGCTTAGTTTACGGTCTAAAAATTCCTTTCCGTAAGGCATTCTAACTGTAATAACACCGCTTAAGACCTTAGTCAACCACATAATTAAATGAAAATTTGTAGTAAAATCAGGGGGGGGGCTGAAAAGACTTGAGAATTACTTTATATTACGGCCTTTAAGTATGCTGAAAAGTAATTTAAAACCCATTGCCCCGGCAACAAGAAAACCGACCAGCCCGATTACCGGTATGTTGTAAAAAACAGGAGGAATGCCGGATAAGACAATAAGAGAAGATCCAATTATAAGTGCAGCGGTTACTATTGCGTAACATAAAAGATTGCCTATCTGTTCATAGGTATCTAGCATCGGGTCGAGGCCTTGATGCTCGAGTTCGAGCTTAACTTTGCCTTTTCTCGCCATTTTGAGTATTACTCTGAATTCCCCGGGTATATCTCTTAATAATTCAAGAAATTCGGTACCAGATTCGGTAAACTGGTCAAAAATTCTTTCGGGGCTGAATCTTTGCAGGCGAATTTTTCTGATATATGGGGCTGCATTGTCGACCAGATTAAATTCCGGGTCTAGCAACAAGCCTATACCCTCAGCTGTAGTTAAGGCTTTGATCATTAAAAAAAGCTCAGGGGGAATTGATAAAGAATGTATTTTGCAAATTTTAATAATTTCTCTGCTTACAACTTCGAGGTCGATTTCTTTTAAGGGAATATAGCAATAAAGATCCATAAATCTGGCTACATCTTTTATTATTCTGTCCGGTGTAGAAAATGATTCAGAGTGCGATAACTTGATAATTGTCTGGGTTACTGCTATTTCATCTCTTTTGTAGATTCCGTGAATCAATTCGGCAAAAAGATCTCTCTGGTATGTGTTAACTCTACCCATATTGCCGAAATCTATGTAGCAGATTACATTATCTTTAAGTGCGAAAATATTGCCTTCATGTGGGTCGGCATGAAAAAATCCATGCTCAAAAATTTGTTTTAGAATAAGATTAAAGCCGTTAAGGGCGAGTTTTTTCCGGTCTAAATTGTTATTTTCGAGTTTGTCTAAATCTGAGATTTTTATGCCGTCGATATATTCGAGGGTCAAAACTTTATCGCTGGTCAGTTCATGAAAGACCTGAGGGACATAAACCGTTTTTTCTTTTTTGAATTGCCGTCCGAACCTTTCTATATTCGCTCCTTCAAGGTTGAAATTGAGCTCGCGGGATATTGAATCGGCAAATTCGTTAATTATCTGGGTGGGTTTGAAAAATTTGAAGCCTTCGATGTGCTCCTCGAGTAGCTCAGCCAGTGAAATCATAATCTCGATATCGACCTTGATTATCTTTCTGATGTCAGGTCTTTGAACTTTTACTGCAACATGTTTTCCACTTGTAAGCTTTGCAAAGTGAACCTGCGCAATTGATGCTGCAGCAATTGGAACATCGTCGAACTCGGCAAAAAGCTTTTCAAGCGGAAAGCCAAATTCTTCTTCTATTAACTTTTTTGCTTCCGCGTAAGGAAAGGGGGGAACCTTGTCATGCAGTCGTTGCAGTTCTTTAATGAAATCATCGGGTAACAGGTCTCTTCGGGTTGAAAGTATTTGTCCAAGCTTGATGAAGGTGGGACCGAGTTTTTCGAGGGCTTCGCGAAATCTTTCTGCCTGTGAAAGGTTTATTATTCTTTCTCTTGGTTTTTTTGAAACCAGCTGTAGCCCGATTTCTACATAGCGCTCAATGTTCAGGGCCTCAACCAGATCGCCAAAGCCGTATTCAAATAAAATGCCGAGCACATGTCTGTATCGGTTTATATGTCTATAGGTTTTTTTTATGTTTGCTATTTCCAGCAATGACATGATTAAAGGCTCTCATTAGATTCAGCAGGGCTGAGAATTACAGTTAATAATCTTAAGCTATGCTTACAGGATAAGGTTGTAAGCTGCTTTTGTAAATAAAGATTTTATTATCGACCGGGCTTCTTTACAACAGGTTTTGTTTGATTAAATTATTAGTATAGGGAGGCAGGTTAAAAATATAACCTGAAAAAAACTATGAAATTCTGGCACCTTCAAAAAAAACCAGCAATGTCGGAAGATTCTTTAACAAAACTTTTGCAGGATGCGTTAGTTGGCGGGTTCTTTTCTACAATGTATTTTCTTGAATATCTGTTGGTATGGTTTGTGGCTTATCCTGTTCTGATGTTTGGCGTTTTCTTTTTAATGCAGACCTTTTTAGGAACCTCGCTCGATGAGGCAAGTCTAATATTCTGGTTTAACTTGATGCTTGCTCTGGGTGCGGTTTTTTATTTTGGTCATAAGCTGCTTCTGAGGTTTGTCGCTACTCGTCGAACATCTGAGGAATATGCTCAATCTCGTTACAATATAAGACTTGAGGTAATTCTATTTATGCTGGTGAACTTTGCCGGCTATTACACCATGAATATTCGAATTTTTGAAATGATTAAATATGAGCCAATAGTTCTGTTCGAATTTAAAATTTTCTTTGCCATTTACTTAATGGTCCTTTTTGTCAGTAAAAAATATTACGATAAGTATTTACGCTGACTTTTAAACGCCAACTTTGCTTTGCAGCTATTTATCCTGGAATCTTTCTTTTTGTGTGATCAATCAACAGGCTGTTCCATAAGTATAAACTGCGATACTCCGGCTTGATCGGCGCATCGTAAAATACTGTTAATATCAGTAGACTGCTCAATTAAGTCGGGCAGTTACATAATGTAAAAACTTATGAGATAGCCCGGCTTTGCTACGCTTGTATCTTTCTATATTTGACACTACTTTACAATCAATAAATAATGGCGCATTATATCGTTTCTGTTAAACTATTAATTAACGAAGGTTGATTTTTCATGAAGTTCCGGCAATTCGATGGAAAAAGTGGTAATTCATCACAGTCACTGATAATTTTATTATTTGAAGCTATGATTGGCAGCTTTTGGCGGTCATTTTATTTAATTGAATATATGCTAACCTGGTTTATAATTTATCCCGTTTTAATGTTCGGAAGTTTTTATCTTCTAAAGTATTTTATAGATGCTCCGGTTAAAGATGCCGGTCCTTTTTTCTGGCTGACTTTGCTAATTACTCAAGGAGCTATATTTTATTTCGCTTATAAAATAGTTGCCAGGTTTATAAATTTGGAAAGAAAGTCTGAAGAATATTTTTTAAGCAGGTATCAGATAAGATTAGAGACTTTTAGCTTTCTGCTTATAAATTCTGCTTCTTATTATCTTATGCAAATACCGGTGATGGAGCAGTTGAAAAACAACTCAGATTTGTCGGTTGATTTTGCCGTGTTTTATGTAATTTATCTACTGATTGTCTGGCGTGCGAAAAAATGGCAGATTGAGTAGTTTGTTGAGTTTTAAAAGATATGTTAGAATAAAATTAATTTATTGCATGAGAGGTAGATGATGCGAAGATTCACTGCCGGAATTTTATTTGCCTGCCTTACCGGATTGTTTTTTTTGCCGGCGCAGACTGGTATTTTAAAGGTGTTTGCTCAGAAAGCTGAGCTTGATATACAGGAAGAAGCTGATATTCTTTATGAAGAAGCCCTCCAGCTCAAAAAACAGGGGGAACTGAAAAAGGCTATTGAAGTTTATAATCAAGCTATGAGGACTGATCGGGGTATTCTTGCCTACGATGATGCCGGCTTGATAGAAGCTCTAAAAAATGATTGCGAAGATCGTCTTGCAGAAGACCCTGAAGATGTTAAAACCATTGAAACCCTTGCTTTCGTTGAAGCTGTTTGTTTTTCAAACTATCAGGCAGCGATAGAAAACTATAACAAAGTTATAGAGCTGGTTGAAGACGATAATGTTAAAGAAAAAACCCGTATGCTTGTTGAAAGATTGCAGTCTACTGCTGAAATGCAACAGGATTATCAGGCAGAAATTGCCCAGGATATGAGAGAAGAAAGGTTACAGAGCTGGGCAGAAATGGAAAAGGCTGACAAAATGGCTCAGCAGGCAGCTCAAGCCCAGGAAAAATCAGATCAGTTGGCCGAAATGTATAAGCAGAAAGACAGTTTGGCTAATCGTGTGCCCCAGCTTGAAGAGGAACTCAAAGATCTTAAAGAAGAATACGATAAAGCTAATCGGCTCTGGTATGCTCTTAAAGATGATTTGTATTATCGCCGCCGCCGCCGACTCGAGGATGATGTTGAAGATAAAGAAAAAGAACTTGATGAGGCAAAAAGCAGGCTGAACGAGGTAGAAGATACAACCGCAAGACTTGAAAAAGAAGTTCAGTTTCAGCGTCAAAAATTGCAGGATAGCCCGGTACAAACTTATGATGATTATCAGGAGCCTGATCAGCCGGAGACCGACTCTTATTCATCATCAGAGCCGCCACAGGAACCTTCGGCAAATAGTTACGGTTCACCCGATCAGGATGATTCAACTCAGACGGAAGAACCACTTCCGGTAGTTAACAACCCTGATTTTCCCACCGAAGAAACTGAAACCCCAGCTGATGAAACAGCGGAAGAACGGGAAAAAAGGCTTAAGGAATTAATTAACAATCTTTAAAAACTAAAATAAAAAAAAGCCGGCAAAAACCGGCTTTTTTTTCTGTTTTAATTAAAGACTGAGTGCTTCAACAGGGCATGCAGAAACACATGCGCCACAATCGATGCATCCTTCGCCTTTGTAAACTACTTTGCCGTCTTTCATTTCAAGCACTTCTACTGGACATGTACCAGTGCAGGCTCCACAGCCAACACATTTTTCAGTATCAATTTTAATTGCCATGGTCTTCTCCTTAAACTTTGCAAATATTTGCTGAAAATTGTCATTCAAATAATAATACAAAACTGTGAAGATTGTAAAGTTTTGCTTTTTGTGAATAAAACTTGGTTGAACTGGCGTGCTGGATTATCATGTGTTAAAATTCTGCATTCAATACATTTTAATGGAGTCAGTTGATGAATAATATTGAGCAAACGCCTCTTCAGAAATTAAAAAAGCTGCTGGTACAAAAAATACCAGAGGTCGAAAACTTGAACTACAGCGTTCCGGCATTATGGGTCAGGGCGGGTAATGAGTCGGTTGATGGTGAACCGCCAATCAAGGTTAACCCGGCCCGTTACTATCTTTCTCATATAGAAGCTGTTGAAGAGAACCAGTTTGATTCTGATATTGATCCGTTAAAATCATTGAATTCCCAACTTCCCGGCGGTGACGGCGGCAACTGGATTACCCGTGAAAGCATTTACAATGTATTTGTTCGCCTTACTGCAGCCTATGATCACAATCAGGATGGAGAAATCGGTGGCAGCAAAGAGGAGATTACCCTTAATTCACAGGGGGTTAGAGAAACCGGAACTTTTTTGAAGTGCATATCTATGCTTGGCTATATAAAGTCGCTGGGATGCAGCGTGATTCATCTTTTGCCGGTAACATCAATCGGTCAAGACGGAAATAAGGGGGAGCTGGGTTCTCCTTATGCGATTAAAAATCCTTATGTGCTTGAACCGAGTCTTGCAGATACTTTAATTGATATGAGTGTAGAAGAACAGTTCAAAGCTTTTGTTGAAGCTGCTCATAAACTTGGAATAAGGGTTATAGCTGAATTTGTTTTTAGAACTGCCAGTAAAGATTCTGACTGGATTGCGAAAAATCCCGACTGGTTTTATTGGATCAATAAAGATATTAAAGATCGCAAGCCGGGCGAAGGGGATGAAAAAAATCACCAAACCCATTATGGTAACCCGGTTTTTTCTCAAGAAGAATTAAAAGAAATACATCATAAAATAGAGAATGGTGATTTTTCAGCCTTGCCGGCACCTTCAGAAAATTATAGAAGCTTCTTTAAAACACCACCTGGCAAGGAATCGGTCAGGAAAAATGAAAAAGGACAGTTCCGAGGTAAAAGTGTTTCCCCAAAATCCGGCAAAACTACTGAAGTCAAAATTCCTGGTGCTTTTGCTGATTGGCCGCCTGATGACAATCAACCACCCTGGAATGATGTAACCTATTTAAGAATGTACCGCGACGAAAAACCAAAAGAACCGCAATTTAATTACATTGCCTACAATACAATAAGAATGTATGACCAGAACCTGGCAAGACCTGAATTGGCCAATGAAAGCCTCTGGTTAACTATTGAGCAGCTGATTCCGACATATCAGCGAAAATATGGTATCGATGGCGTAATGGTTGATATGGGGCATGCAGTTCCGGTTCCTCTTATGCAGAGAATAATCAATCTGGCTCGCAGCATAGACCCCAACTTCGCTTTTCTATCTGAAAACTTTGAAATTACAAATGAATCGGTCGAAGCTGGCTACAATGCGGTCGTTGGCTATGCCTGGTGGGTGGAATATGAAAGAGAGGGAATGTACAATTTGCTGGAGCATATCGGCGAGCGGGGAGTCCCATTGTCTTTTTTCGGTTCGGTAGAAAATCATAATACTCCGCGTGCAGCCAGCAGATACGGATGGGAAAAATATTCAAAATATGCTTTTCTGGTAAATACAATGTTGCCCCGAGCGATACCTTTTATTCATTCCGGCCAGGAACTCGGTGAAAAATTGCCGGTTAATACCGGTCTTGATTTTTCTGACGAACAGCTTAAAGCTCTTAAAGGCAAAAAGTTGCCTCTTTTCGATAGAGGCAATTACCAGTGGAATGGTAAGCATTCGATGTTGCCTTTTATTAAAAAGGTGCTTCAAATTAGAAATAATTTTATAGACATAGTTTCGAATAAAGATGTGAAAAGCTTTGCCAAAATTCTTACAGGTCACGAAGACGTAATATGTTTCTTGAGGCAGTCTAAAGGCCGTCGAATTGGTATTTTGTTTAATCGGAATATGGAAAAAAGTATCAGCGGCAAATTAGAGGTAGAATGGGCTGTTCCCGAAGGGGTTAAGAAAGTAAGAAATCTTCTTGAAGATTTCAGCAGGAATAAAGAATTTAAAGTCAGAGAAGGGCGTATTCTATACAACCTTGAGCCCGGTGAAAGCTGTTTGATTACCTGGTAATTTATAGAAGTAACAGGATTTGTTGCAAAACTTGTTAAAATCTACGACAATAAGTTTATGGAAGTTAACGCAGAAAATATTTCGGCTTTACTGAACTCTGCTGGTCCTGATAAAAGGCGGCAGGGTATTATTTTAACTGTTAAGTTTGATTTAACTGCGCTAAAGCCCTCTCTTACCCGAATAGCTGGATCCGACGAAAATCATGAGCTTAGGGCGCTGGCCCGCAAAGGGCTTGAGCGAATGAACAGCCGGCATAGTCCCGAAGATCAGGATAAAAAATTTGCCCAGATTCATTTTGAGCAATTGCTGCAGTCTGAAGATCCATACGCAAGGTTTGCCGGCCTTAAAAAAGCTCTGGTTGAAAATTCCGATATTGCAAGATTATGTATTTTAGCCGCCCTTAAAAAAGAACAAATACCTCAACTTAAAGCAAGCATGTTAATGGGGATCGGTCGATTTGGTCGTCATGAAGATATTGCCACCTTAAGTAGTTTTTTGCGTGATTCAGATTCAAGGGTCAGAGCTAATTGTGTAGAAGCTTTAGCCAGTATTGGTGGTGAAGAAGCAAATCGCCATATAATTTCTTTAATGTCAGATCAAGATAACAGGGTCAAGGCAAATGTGATTAAAGCTCTTAAGGGACTGGGCGGTCCGGGCCTTCTTGAATTGCTGAAAAAAATGATTCAGGATGAAAGAGTCTGGATGAGGGCCTCGGCGGTGTTTGCTTTTTCAAAAATAAAATCACCCCAGTCGCTGGTAATGCTTGGCCAAATAGCAGCCCGGGACAAAAGTGTCGAAATCAGACAAAAGGCAATCAACCAGCTTAAAATACAAAAGTCAGAAGGTAATCCTGCAGCTGGTGTTATTCTTGAAAAGCTTAAAGACATTCAGGAACCCCAAGGTAAAATAGATTCACCGGCTACTTCCTATGATTCGGGTTCCGAATTTCTCGATGGTGGCCAGAACGTTACAAGTTTACTGCAAAATGAAGATCCATGTAAGAGATATCTTGCCATCTCTGCTGTCGGAGAAGATTTCGCCAATTATAAAGAGCAATTTATTGAGGCATTTAAAGTCGAAAAAGACACATTTCTTTTATCAATGATGCTAACTATTGTTAAGCAGAACAAACCTTCAGATGCAATCAAGCGTTGTATAGAACTTCTTAACCATGAAGATGACAGGGTCAGAGCAAATGCGGTCGAAGCTGCCGCTGCAGTAGAAATAAGCAGCAGTGCAGATTATATTTTTAGACTTCTTGACGATAAAAACAGCAGGGTGGCAGCCAATGCAGTAATAGTACTGGGTGAAATAGGAAGGGTCGATACTTTTGCGGAAGTAAAAAAACTATTAAAAAAGGGACGCGAAGCTTTTCGACAGAGTGCTCTTTATATAATTTCTCTTCAGAAAGATCACAACTATGTACCTTTGCTGGGTAAGCTTCTGCAGGATACAAGCCCTAAAGTTCGCGACAAGGCTTTCGATATTTTGAAACTTTATGTTCATAAGCAAATACCAGGAGCATTGAAGTTATTGCAGGAAGTCGAACAAAGAATTTCTCTTGAAAAAAATCGAGAACATTTTTTCGAAAACAACCTTGACCACATGTTTTCCAGTTTGGTCCACATGATAAAATCTGACCAGGATGAAGAAGACGATAAAGTTGTTTTCGAAAAGACTCCCGAGGCAGAAAAACAGGCATTGCTTAAACTTTCCGAAAAAATTATAGAGCATAATCTGGCCGATAATAAGCACCTGGAGATGCTACAGAATATTGAAAATGAGTTAGTCTCTCTGGAATCGCTTATTCAAAAGTCCGGCAGTCACGGAAGTATAGCCGATGCTGAAGTGGCTGAAAAAGCTCAGCAGATGTCTGAAGCCGAATTGCTTCAAATTGAAAAAAAGAGCCTTCAATCCCGCAAAGAGGCAATGTTAATTGCTATGGCTCTCGACATTTATGGTGTTAGAGGGACCCTCGATCATAAAACCAGGGCAATGATAAGAGTCGAACTTGCAAGGGTAGAAGGCAGTTTGTGTACCCATGTGCCCGCAGGTGAATTTTCGGTGTTACCGCCAAATGATGCGCCGGTGAGTGAGATTTT
>JBNJGH010000056.1:0-21865 GCA_051747585.1 Candidatus Rifleibacteriota bacterium | reverse complement strand
AAATCGTCGCTGATAGTAACGGTTCTTGTAGGCTTTTCATCTAAAAAACCATCGTCTGTGGCATCTCCCATTAAGAAACTACCATTTGGGATAGCCACAAAACTCATCTTGATTCCACCGCCCAGGTCGACTTCAGTGGAACTTAAAGCCGCAGCTTCTCCAACTGTTATTTTTGAAAAGGTTGATTGGGTTTTGCTCCCTTGTCGTCTAAGGCAACTGCGCTTAATTTATAAGAACCTTTAGTCAATGAGTCGGTTGTTAGCGTATAAGGTTCAGATGTATCTGATCCTAACTTAATATCTTCAGCAAAAAATTCAACCCTGGCAATACTGCCATCTGTATCTGAGGCAACGGCTTCAAAAACAATATTATCACCAACCGAATATGAATTTCCACTCGCTGGATTCTTAAGAACCACAGAAGGAAAATCGTTTGGCTTCTCATCCTGCTGGTCAAATACACTACCGCCAGAAAGTGAAACTCGATAGCTTCTAACCGTATCATCTTCAACATTGTCAACAGTTACTATAAGGGTGTCCTGGCCATCATACTGCAAGCTTTTAACAGTGGGTCTGTCGCCTGAACCGTCATGAGTCTGGTCGGTAAAATAATGATACCAGATCAAACCCGATTCAGCACCACCTGAATTTGACCATGTATTGGCATTTTCCTTTCCCGACCAACGAAAAAGAACCGGGCAACCTTTATCATCGTTAGAACCACCAATAATTACAGAACCATCAGAAAGCGCAAGAATTTGCTCACAAACACCTGGATTTTTAACAAATGCAAGCATTGAGCCACCCGAATCAACCGCGCCTATAGCGAAAGGTGAAAGACTGCTATGTTTCCAGGAAACGTAACCAACCCCACCAAGATTTTGACGAACAATCTGCTGAATGTACATATCAGAAATGCTGGTACCCCATAGGTCGTCAGTTGAAAAATAATCAGAAGTACTATTTTCCCAACTTTTTACACCATTGGAAAAACCCTTGAGATTTTTTTTGTCAGCACTGATAGCAAAGTAGGTCGAAGTCGGAGGGCGTAAAACCTCGATTGCATTGTTAACAGCAACAGAATAAAGATCATCTTTGGTCTTATCTATATTTTTTATCGAATTATTAATTGTCTGAACAATAGAATCATTGGCATTCTCCATAAGTTCTGGACTATTAAAAGCCGCATTTGCTGCATGCGCCAGAATATCTTGAGGAAGTTTGGAACCGGTGGGGGCTATTTCCATAGTGTTATCGCCCTCTTTCAAATCCAGAGCGCCATGGAAATCCTTATAACCCTGGTAGCTGCCGTTAGTTATGCTTAACTGACCAATACAGGGTTTTTCGGGGATATTATTAAAAGTTACGCTAACAGAACCATCAGCACCGACTTGAGCATTTTTAAGAAAAACATCCCTGGTTTTCTCTGTGTCTCCCGGTCGGGCAACAATAAGTCTGAAAACAATCGAAACACTTGATTGGGCACGAATAGACGGTAAAGGATTACCATCTCCCTTATGTGGAACCACAAGATTAAATTTTACATTAGCTTTTTCTGATGAAAGGGCTAATGGATTTATTGCCGATGGCCCGGCAGGTTGATTTCCGAAAAAATCACAACCGGTAGGCAATAATGCTAATGATAAAAGAACTAAAACGGAAAAAGAAACAAAAACTGACCTGTGGTTCACCACGTATTCTCCCTTGATTAAATAAAAAATTTTATTTTAAAATTTTACCATCTATTTTTTAATTGTCAATTTTTTGCCAGCAATTCTCAGTGAACTGTTATCAGGTGGTTTTCAAAGATTTTGCTTTTATTCTTTTTGTTAAAAATTTAATTTTTACCAATAATAGCACAGAACGCACCGAGACGATTTTTTAAAAGATTTGATCGTCGCTGTCATGATATTGCCAAACTGTAAGATTGTATTTGAAGCCAAATCAGCTTTATTATACAATACAGTAAATTCACAGGAGGCTTTTTTTATGTTCGAAATTATTCTAATCACTCTTTTACTCGTAACCCCAATGTGTATGGCACAGGTTCCAGCTGATGTAACCATGGAAAATCAGGAAAACCCACTAATAAAAATATCTACCGATAAAGGTGACATGCTTTTAGAGCTTTATCCGGATGTTGCGCCTATGCACGTAAAAAGCATGATTGATCTAATTAAAGACGGTTTTTACGATGATCTTACTTTTCATAGAGTCGTTCCGGGCTTTGTTGTTCAGGGTGGCTGCCCAAAAGGTGACGGCACAGGCGGCCCCGGTTACAACCTCAATGCAGAATTCAATGAACGTAAGCATCTGAAAGGCGCTTTGGCAATGGCAAGAGCCGGCGATCCAAATTCAGCCGGAAGCCAGTTTTATATCTGCCTTGATAAAATACCCCATCTTGACAACCAGTACACTGTTTTTGGTCAGGTAGTAAAAGGAAAAGACATTCCTGAAAAAATCGACCAGGGCGACAAAATGAAAGTTTCTATATTAAATGAAGGTCTTGCAACTCAGATTAAAAGCAACTATAAAAACTAATTTTTTTTACTGAAGCGGAGGCTTTGTATTTGACTTTTAATCCTGATAATTTAGAAAAAGATGTATTGCTGAACAAATATGTGACTTTCCGAATAGGAGGTCCGGCCGAGCTTTTTTATGAAGCTCAGGATGTTCAGGGTCTGGTTCAGGCAATCAATTATGCCCGAGAGAACAAACTCAAGTGGTTTGTTCTCGGGGGCGGCTCGAATCTTGTGGTTTCAGATGAAGGCATAGAAGGGCTTGTAATTCGAAACGTCTGTAAAGATCGAAATCTGGTTAACACCACCCGAAAGCAGATTGAAATTGCTACAGGTTTTCCTCTGGAAAAACTGGTAGAAACTGCCTACATGCACGGTTTTGCCGGAGCTGAGTATCTCAGCGGCATTCCCGGAAGCATTGGTGGTGCTATTTATGGAAATGCTGGTGCTTACGGACGAAGCATAGCTGACATTCTTATCGATGCCGAAGTTCTTTTTCCCGATGGCAGTGTAAAAAAAGTTGATAATTCTTTTTTTAAATTCTCTTATCGCACCAGTTTACTGAAAACAACAGATTACATTGTCTTGAATGCTCGATTTCAACTGGACCCGGGAAATCCTGCTGAAATCAAAAAAAGAAGACAAGAAATATTAACCACAAGGCATAGCAAGCATCCCAATCAATCGGTAGGCTGCGCCGGCTCTTTTTTCAAAAATCTCCCACCCCTGCCTGGTGAAACAAGACGAAGAGCGGCCGGTGCTGTTTTAGAGCAGGCTGGTGCCAAGCAAATGAGCTGCGGTGGAGCTTCGGTCTATCATAAACACGCAAATTTTATTATCAATAAAGGCTCTGCTACGGCAAAAGACGTACAAGAACTTGCTGATATGCTCAAAGCAAAGGTGCTTAAAGATTTTGGCATAGAGTTACAAGAAGAAGTTCTCTATATAGGTAAATAAATTAGACTCCAAAATCACCTTTTTGAAATTTCTTTTCAAAAAGGTGATTTTTTTTGTAACCTGATGCAGGAACTTATACTCTAAATATTATGATGGATGATCAAAAAGCGATAAAACTAGCCAAAGAAAAACGCGAAGAAGGCTTTCGTGCTTTATTTACCAACCATTCGAAGTTTTTGTTTACCCACGCTTTGAGGTTCCTCAGGAACCGCGAAAATGCCGAAGACGTTGTTCAAGAAACATTTAAAGATGCTTTCAGGTATATTCAAAGCTTCAAAGGCAACTCAAGCCTTCGCACCTGGCTTTATACTATTCTTTATCGCAAAGCGCTTAAACGAATCAACAAAGACAAACAAAAAACACTTGAGCCGGTAAATGATTCAAAACAACAACAATATAAAGATGCCGAACAGAAACTCGATACCAGAGAAATTCTTAACCAATTGCCGGAAAATGATCGCGCCCTGCTTATGCTGGCTTACTGGGATGAGTTAAAACTGGAAGAAATTGGAGAAATTCTTGGTCTGACCTTAACTAATACCAAGGTGCGCTTATTCAGAGCCCGTAAAAGGTTTGCCGAGCTATGGATAAAAACCCATCAGAAAGGAGAAATCGCCAATGAAATGTAAAGAATTTCGCAAACAGATCTTAAATGACGGCGAAGATATGCAAAGCCTTGAAAAACACCTGAATAAATGTGACGAATGCGCCCTCTGGTTAAACAAGGAGCTTAAAAATCCACCTGAAGGCTTTTCTAAAGCAGAATGGCAGTCGGCAACAGCAAGGTGTATGCCCGACACAACAGAAATAAGCAACAACACTGACGCAGCAAAACAACCTGAAAGCGAGAATAACGACAAGTCATTATTTGCAGGCTTTTTAAACGGTTTAAAATACGGCATAGTGTTTGGACTTTCTATTATTACCGCTATTGCCGTTATTCAACTGCAGCAAAATCATATTAAAGAAAACAATTTAAAACCCGCAAAAATTCAAAGCTTTCTTGAAGATACGGAAAAAGAATTACCAAGTTTTTATGAAAAGAATTTTTCAGATGTAACCTTTTATGAATACGAAGACTCTAAATTATTGAGCTTCGTTGACAAAAACGACGAAACTGACCCAATCCCCTCTTTTATAGAGGAAACAACACAGGAGGAAGATTTATGGTACGAAAACAATTCAGGCTGACTCTCATTGTAAGTATGTTTCTATTTGCTATGGCTGTTGTAGCCCAGGCACAACCCACAGGCCCAATGGCTCCAGATCCGCTGGGCAAACCCCAGATGCCTGCCTTCGACGACGACAAACGCCCGTCAAAACCGGGTATACGCCCAACAGGATCAAATCAACACCCAAAACGCCCCGGAATGCCCGGGCTTAAACGCAAACCCGGCAAGGGTATGCCAAACGAAGAAATGATGAAGCAGCGCGAAAAAATGCAAGCTTTACAGGCTATTGCAGAAGCGCACAAAAATCTGGCTCGAATTTATGAACAACAAAACGAAATCGATAAAGCGGCTGCAGAATTAAAAAAGATTCTGGACCTTTTTGAAGAACATCAGGCAGCCATGAAGCTGCCAGAAAATAAGAAAAGTTTAAAAAAGGTCGGTATATCAAGAAAAATTATACCCGTATATCATGAGATAGCACGATTGTATATGCAAAATGGCAGACTTGATGATGCTGAAAAAATTATGCTCGAAGGCATTGCCAAATTTGAAAAAGAAGCCCCGCAATCTGCTACAAAACTTACCCTTGAACTCGGCGAAATTTACAGCCGTAACAATAAGCTCGAAAAAGCCGAAGAAATGATGAAAAAAGTTATTTTAATAAACCAAAAGTCGCTTAAAGAATAAGTAATAAAAACATATTCAGGCAATCAAAATGCCACAGCTGTTTTTACAGCTGTGGCATTTTGGTTTTTATTCTGTGTTATAATTTGTAAAATTTTAGTTGAGGGCATAAGTTGCAGAACCGACACAGCTTTTTGTTATTTTTTCAGTTTATTATTTTAAACATACTTATTGTATTTTTCAGCAGCGCCATTTTTCCGGTTGATTTTTTTGCTTTAAGTGTGGTTATCCCATTTTTTAACATTGAAGTTGCCCTAAGCTTGTTTTTTGCGGCTTTGCTAATTTTTAGCATAATCAAAAAGCAGTTCGCCGACAAACTTATATTTGTTTACTTGCCGGCCATTTTTCTTTTGATCTTTATTTTTGCCTCTGTTGCTTTAAACTCTATGGCATTCTGGTTCTGGGGGGTATTGTTTTTTTCAGCTTATTTTTTATGGTTCTGGGAAAGTGTAACCTGCCATTATTTTCCTCGTTTGATTTTTGTTTATCTGCCCTTCAATCTTTTTCTCAGTCTTTTTCTCTATATCGACTACAAACATTACGCCCTGACCCGGCAACATATTAAAAGTTTTTACTTAAGAAAAATTCAATCCTTTGGCGGCTCATTTTTCGAGAACCTTACCAATGCCGGTCTTACTCTTAACATGGTTTTAATTCCTCTGGCAGCAATCGCACTATTTATAATTGTTTCCTTCTTTATTTTTAAATACGGACCAAAGTTAAAATTCACTGCCAGAAATAAAATATGCGGTGCAGTTTTTTCCCTTTCTTTTTTGTTTATTTACATTCAATATTTTATTTTTGCTGCCGGTATTCCTTTTAATGAATATTTTGAATTTAAAATCAGAAATTTCTGGTTCCCTCTTCCTCAATATCCGATGCTTGCAAACCGAAATTTCGACAAGATTGACAACTTTCTTAAAAATGCAAAAGTAAAATCTGCTGATTTTAACCAGCAACCTGAATTCGGATGGACGAAAAAGCACAAAAAGAAAAATTTTGTTTTTCTGGTTTTCGAAAGTTTCAGGGCAGATATGGTTGCAAACCTTATGACCAGGACAAAAAAACTGGCTGAAGAAGGAATATGGTGCGCTAACCATTTATCGAACTCAAATGAAACCGAAGGTGGAATAATTGCTATTTATTACAACACCCTGCCCCTGGCCTCGCAACGCAGTTATTACGATAAAAACCCCGCCGCCTGGATAGAATTTCTGAAAAAAAGCGGTTACGATTTTCTGCGCCTGAGTCACTCTTATGGAAATCTTTTTTATCCGGAATACCAATATGTATCCGTTAAAGATTATCTGAAAGATAAATATGAGCTCAAACCCGACGAGCTCGGCGTCGTTAAAGACTCCAAGTTAATCTGTGATGCAATAGTTGATAAGCTGCAAAAATCAGATCAGTGCATAATAGAAGGGCTTCTTTTTCATACTCATTATAAATACTGGTATCCGCCCGAATTTGAAAAATATACTCCGGTATTAAAGCAAAATCGCGAAATATTAACCTCTGATTTTAAAACCGTTTCAAATCGTCTGGCTAACAGATATCGTAACAGTATTCTTTACAGCGACCATCTTATTGAATACTTCATTAACCAGTTAAAAAGTAAAAATCTTTTTTCTGATACGATTGTTGTTATTACCGGCGACCATGGGCAGGCTCTGGGTGAAAACGGAGTTTTGTTTCACAGCACCAGCCCGGATATTTTGCAGAACCGGGTTCCATGTATAATTTTAGGCGGGGGTTTGCCTTCTGTCAAAGTAAACAAGCTCACAAGTCATATTGATATTTTACCGACACTCGGCCATTTAGCAGACTTTAAGGTAAAAAATTCTTACGGTTACAATATGCTTGAAGATACAAACAAAGGAGTAGCAACTTTTGATGTTTCGGGTAAGAATCGTATAGTTTACCGAAGCGATAAGAACAGCAGCCTTTACCATTTCAGCGAACTTCAAGGACTTAAATGGGGAGTAACCGGCAATAATCAATTTATTTTTGATGATAATTTTCAGAAACAATACCAGCCTGAAAATATGGAAAAAACCTGCAACAAAATTTTGAACCACAGTAAAAAACTGATTGAAATCATAAAAAAGAAGTAAAACCCAGCAGTCCTCGGTCAATTATTATTAGCTGGTTACAAAAAGTTCTGGTTTTATTTCTTTCTGTCAAATATAGAATTTAAACCACTGAGGCCACCGAGAGCTCAGAGTTGATTTTTTACTCTTTTTCAGCCAGGATTTGTCCTGTGGACAAATAGCCGGCGGTTTCACCGCCCGGCTTTTCCTTCTTCAGCAAGCCTTCAGAAAAACACGAGTGCTTTTCTGAAGGCTTGCTGAAGAAGGAAACAATGGCTGAAAAAGATTCTCTGTGTTCTCTGTGCGCTCTGTGGTTATTTTCTTTGTGGCTTTGAGACTTGGTGTGAGGAATATTCTTTTCGAAAGCCAACTGATAGACGCTTACCGAGAATTGCTAAGTAAAACCGGCAATTAAGCGTAAATTTTAATGATATGCTATAATTTAGTCAGTGCAAAATAGTGAATATTCATGTCCCAGCTGATCTGTATTATAAGGAGCCGGTATGAAAGAAAAAATGCTCATTGCCCTTTCGCATACTCTTAAGGGATATTTAACCGAACCCAACGCTACCAGGTTAATTCAAAAAGCTTTTAGAACAATTGAACAACAGCTGCATGCAAGTTACTCATACATAGCGTTACAAAACAATCAGACATCTTATCTCGACATACCACATTCTCATAATATTCCACGTCAGGCTTTGACTAATTTTCACAAAAAAATCGGCAGCAATACAATCGGTAGAGTTTTTTTTAAAGATAGTTTCACCTTGATAACTCCTGAAAAAAACCCTGACGACTACAAAGAAATGAAAATAGATAAAGATTATGCCATGTGCATAGCCATTCATATCGGCTGGGAAGGAAGAACCTTCGGTTTTTTAGCAAACTATTTTGAAGAAGAATTTTCAATTGAACAGGGAACTCTAAACTTTTTAATGGCAATGGCAGGGGCAATTTCTGCTGCTCTCGAAAAAGAAAACCTGTTAAGAATTATTTCCGAACTAAAACAATTTGATACTGAAACCGGTATTTACACCCATCAATTTTTTATATCAAAGCTTGAAGAAGCTATATATCATGCTCACTATGAAGATGAAGACCTTTCATTAATTATCATGGACATGGAAAATTTCAAACAGATAGTAAACCTTCATGGCAACGAAACCGCTCACGAAATTTTAAAAGAATCTGCAGAAGAACTTAAAGCTCATATCAGGGGATGCGATGTTCTTGGTTCACTCGGAGTAGATGAATTTGTCTTGTTTATGCCCGATACAAAGGTAAACCAGGCAGGTAAAATAATCAGATCATTCAGAGCCAAGCTTGAAAACATGGAAATGACAGAGCACAAGATTACAGCCAATTTTTCTTTTGGTTTAACCGGTCTTCATACCGAAGACGATCTGGAAAGCTTTATTCATAGAGCTCAACTCGCATTGTACAATGCACGCAAGACAGGCGAAGGAGCCCTTATTGTTGAAGCCTGAGCTTACCAGTCAGGTTCATCATCAGTCCCGGGTTTGCTTCGGCCCCTTCTTCCGCGGTTTCTGAAAAAATCGCGTAGTTGGCGAGCATTCATTGAAAATGGATCGGTTTCTTCTTGACGCCTGGGCTCGTTGCGGTAATACAGCTGCCCTTTTTTCTCTCGTTCTTTGAGATCTCGCAAAAGTTTCTCAACCATGTAAGGATTCAGCTTACGGTTTTTTAAAGCTCGTGCACGTTGTGAAGCTTGAGGCATTTTTTTATCATCGCCTTTTTTATCGCCCATTTGAACATCTTGACGCTCTTGGTTATTGCCTTCGCCTCTTTCCTGCTGCTCACCCTTATCAGACTGCCCCTGCTGGTTCTGTTTTTGTTGGTTCTGCTTTTGCTGTTCAGACTTTTCGCCACTTTGCTGCTGCTTCTGCTGGCCTTTTTCTGATTTGTCGGCTTTTTGTCGTTCATTCGAGCCACTTTGTTTTTTATCACTCTCAGGCTTTTGCTGCCCATTCTTTTGCTGGCTACCTTTATTTTGTTGCGAATCTTTATTCTGCTGCCCCTGGTCTTTCTGACCCTGGTTTTGTTGTTTATTATTACCTTGCTGTTGCTTATTTTGTTGTTGCTCGCCAGATTTTTGCTGTTTTTGCTTTTTTTGCTCTTTATTTTGCTGTTCTTTCTGCTGCTGCTCAATTTGTTTTTTCAGCATTTCTTCAGCCTTTTTAAGGTTATAAGAGGTTTCTGCATTTTGTTCAATCTCAAGACCCTTTTTGTAGGCTTCAACAGCTTTGGCATAATTACCCTGCCTGTAGGAGGCATTCCCCAGATTATGCAGACTGCTGAATCTCAGTTCTTTGTCATCAGTGTTTTGAGCAGCATCGGAAAAATATTGGATGGCTTTTTTATAATTTCTTTTACGATAACTTAGATAACCGAGATTATATTTTATTTCCGCTCTTTGAGGTTCAGCAAACCGTGCAAGATGCAACTCTTTTTCGGCAGCCTCGAGCTTACCTGCCTGCAGATATTTTCTGGCTTTTTTATTATTAAAAGCCGGATGAGCAGATAAAGAAACAACAACACAACACAATATTAAAGTTAAATACAACTTTTTCATATTCTTTTTAACCAATGATCCTTTTCTCGCTCATAGGGTATTCGCTCTGATATCATCCATTCAAACAACAAAAACAGAAATGCAATCAGAGCAGGCAACCAGAATAATTCAACTCGAATTTCACGCGTTCCGCCAGATACGGCGATTCGGTCAAGCTCGTTCAATCGTGAAACTACGTCTCTTGCACTGCTTATATCTGAAGCTCGTAAATATTCGGCATTGGTTCGAGCTGCTATATTTTTTAAAACATCATCTTTTAATTTAGTTATAACCCTTTCCCCTTTATAAGTTTTATACTCTGTTTCTCCGAACCAGGTGCGCCCTTCGGGAATATAGCCACCTTTTTCGCTACCCAGTCCTACGGTAAAAATGGGAATGTTTTTTTTGCCTGCTTCATCGATAGCTCGGTCGAGCCGTTCTTTGTCTCGATCTTCTCCGTCAGAAAACAGCACTATAACTTTGGTCTGTGAGGCATTAATGTCAAAACGATCAATTGAGGTTTCAATTGCCGAAGAAAGGTTGGTGCCCTGTTTTGCCAACAACGAAGGATTAACTCGTTCAAGAAAAGTTAAAAAAGTATCTTTATCTCGCGACAAGGGGCTTTGAATCATAGTTTCCCCGGCAAAAACTACCAGACCGATTCTGTCGTCACGCAGACCGTTCATCATTCTCGCCAATATGGCTTTGGCGACATCGAGACGCGATCTTCCTTCTATATCCTGTGCCTTCATCGATTTGGAAATATCCAGAGCAATTACAAGATCAAGGCCTTTGCCAAAAATTTCTTCTTCGGTCATTCCACCCTGGGGTCGCATTAATCCGATTGAAATTAACAATACTGCCAGGATTACCAGAATCCATTTGTAAACGGGACGCCGAGTAGACTTGTGACCGGCAATTCTTGTCAGCATAAGCTTGCTTGCAAAAGTGGTTCTTTTTTTAAGCAGAGTTTTAGACGCGTGGCGCCATAGAATTGTCAGCCATATTGCAACGGCAATTAAGATTATTATGTTTTCCGGATATTTAAACATTAGAATACCCTCTGAAAAACTCTGGTTCTCAGATAAATTTCAATTAAGAGCAGACAAAAAGCCGGTGCAAGAAACCAGTAAAATCTGTGTGAATACTGTGTGGTTTTGTTAACATCTATTTCACCCTTCTCGAGGGTTGCAATCTTATCATAAATTTTCTTTAAAGCTTCGTTGTCTGTTGCACGAAAATACTGCCCACCGGTCATATAGGCGATATCTTTAAGCAACTGCTCATCTATTTTGGGAATATAAAGACTTCCGTCATTATTGCGGGCATAAAATTTGCGGCCGTTACGTATTATTGGAATCGCTGCTCCATCGATACTGCCAACCCCAATGGTATAAATTTTAACGGATTTATCAGAAGCAATTTTGGCGGCTTCGAGGGGATCGACAGCACCGGCGTTGGCTTCACCATCGGTTAAAAGAACAATAACCCGGTCACGCTTTTTGTCTTTAGCGACATCGAACTTATAAACTGCGTTTACAATAGCGTCACCTATTGCGGTTCCATCTGCTTTAATCATTTGCAACGATGCGCGGCTCAACAATTCGGTAACCACACCATAGTCTATGGTTAATGGGCACTGAGTCAAAGACAATCCGGCAAATACTACCAACCCGATTCGATGGTCGACCAGACCGGTAATAAAGTTTTCCGTAATTTTTTTGGCAGCTTTTAAGCGATTAGGTTTAAAATCTTCGGCTGCCATGCTGCCCGAAACATCTAAAGAAATCATAATATCAATGCCTTTGCGGCTGATTTCTTCGCGCTCGAAACCATATTGAGGCTGCATAAGGGCAAAGACCAGCAAAGTTAATGTAACGATACGCAACAAGTCAGGTATAAATATAAGTCTTGTTCTCCATGATTGCCTGATTTGCGCAGATAGAAATGCCAGAGGGAACCTTATACCACCTTTGGGAACATTTCTTAAAACGAAAAGTTTGTAAAAAACTATTACCGGTATCAAAGCCAGAAGCAGCAAAAATTCAGGGTTATTAAACTTCATGTCTGCCACCTCCGGGAAAGAATAAGCTTCTTAACCAGACTGGCCAATTTTTCGGCATCTGCTTCGTAAGTCTTTCCGGTATATTTGATTCTGTCACAGGTGTTGAATAGATCACCTATATCTTTGAGCACCCCTTTGGCAATATTTTCTTTATTTAAACTTTCCATCATTTCATCAGAGGTAGCAGCTGCACCAAGCCCAATATCGTATTTCTGCTTTATAAAGGTCTTCAGTATTTTTACCAGAACTTCGCAGATTTCTTTCATTTGCCTGTTATTCCATACCGGCGAAAGCTTCAAACGTCTCAAGGCCCTTTCAGCCTGCTTTTCAGGGCTTTGTATTATCGGCTTTCTTACTTTCTCGGGTTCAGTGTTCAGCCAGCGCCACAATTTGAAAAAAACAAAAATGGCAAAAAGAAATATTAGCAGCTGTAAAAACCAGTAAAGCCATGGAAAAGCAAGTTTTGCAAAGGGCATGAGGTCATAGATTTCTTCACCCGGGGGGAGTTCTGGCAAGGACTGAGATGCAACCACCCCGGCCACTGGAATTCTATAATTTGATTCAATTTTATGCCCGAAACTTTTCATAATTATTGTTCATTTTTCAGCTTTTGGGTCTCGGAAGCTTGAGCAAAAAAAGCGTTCTTTATAACTTCCTCGTTGATTTTCATTTCTTCTTTTTCTGCCAGCTCAGAAATTGCTGCGCTCAGTATTTCCTGTTGTTTTCTTTCGGTCAGTTTTTGTTTTGCATAATTACGCACCTGCGCTGGCGGTAACTTCTGGCCCGGAACGAAAGAATGAATCTGGTAAACCAGATATTTATCATCGATTTTGATGGGTCCAAAGAATCCAATTTGATCAGCCAGGCTGAAATTCAGACTTCTAATCTCAGCGGGCAGCTTTTCTACCGGCCGTTCGATCTCATCGGCAATCACTTGAGGAGCACTTGCGCTTTGGGCATATTCAAATGCTGAATCCGCCTCTTTTTGCTCGATAAAAAATTCAGCCTGCCCGGCATTTTGAAAAGCAAAGCAGGAATATTTAACCCTGTCGGGCATTTTAAACTGGTCTGCGTTATTTTTTATAAAAGCATCTACTTCAGCTTCTTTTACAGTTATTTCGCTGAAAACATTTTTTTCCAGAAACAGTTTTATTTTAAGATTTTCTTCAAATTCCCGAATTTGTCTGACAAAATCTTCACTCTGTGAAATCTTCTCTCGTTCAGCAGCCCGCTTGAGAAGTTTTTCTCTTGCAATAGAATGGACAATTTTATCGAGTTGGGATTTCTGCAGATTATCAGAATCCAGATTCATTGATTGCAGACGATTCTTGAGATCGGCAAGCGACAATGCCTCTTTATTGCCAATACGTATAACAGTATCGGAGGCAACTTCATTTTTAAGCGGATTAATACCCTCAGCCAGCATTTGGCGCCTTTCAACGTCATAGGTTCTACCCAGGCGGTTAAGGCAGTATCTAATTTCGCTTTCAGTTTCTGAAGCATTTCCGGGGGCAAAGGTTCTAATAAATACCAGCTCTGCCAAAGCTTTTTCGTATTGGTCAAGTTCTTTCATATAAATGTCAGCCAGTGTTTTCCGCTTTTTTAAACTCTTTTCTGAAAGAGGATCGCGTGAAATCGAGTCTTCAAGAATTCTTACAGCCTGACCGGGCAAATCGTGTGCCAGCAATTCGGCAGCATATTGATCCTTTTCAACCGTTACCAGCTTTCGAGTCTGATAATAATGCCAGGCTAACACAAGTCCTAATGCAAGACCTGCCATAACAATAATCAAAATTGCATTAATTTTTTTCGATATACCTCTAAGGCTGTTCATAACCACCTCTTCTAAATTATTTAATAAGACTGATGCGCTTTTCGCGCTCGGCAAACAAGCGACAAATAGATTTAACAACCGATTCCCCGGCCATCAATTCGATATGATCAATGCCAAGCTTACCGCACCTCTGTAAAAGCTCTTTTTCTGCCTTTATACGTTTTTGTAATAATTCTTCAACTGCCCGACGGTCAGAAGTATCGAACAATATTTCGTGTCCGGTTTCAGGGTCTTCTATCTCTATGAGTCCGATATCCGGTATTTCATGTTCACGCGGGTCTCTTAAGAGCACAAGAACAAAATCGTGTTTAGCTGCAGTTACCCGCAGCTCACGATCAATTGCGGCAATGTTAATAGCATCTGTTACCAGAAAAATAACCGATCTGCGACCAATGGTTGCATTTAAAAAATTTAAAGCAGAACGCAGGTCTGTTTTTTTTCTTTTCGGAACAAAATAAAGCAAATCACGAATAAGTCTTAAAATATGCGTTTTTCCCTTGGCCGGAACAATAAATTTTTCAACTTCATCGGTAAAAAGACAAGCCCCTACCCTGTCATTATTTTTTTCGGCTGCCATACTCATAGCAGCAGCAAATTCTACCGCGCTCTCTCGTTTTTCTCTATTGCCCGAGCCAAATTCCATAGAGGCAGACAAATCAAGAGCCACCACTACCTGAAGTTCTCGCTCTTCAATATGTTCTCGAACATGGAACTCACCGGAGCGAGCGCTGACTTTCCAGTCTATAGACTTAAATTCATCGCCCCGATAATATTGGCGGATTCCGGCAAATTCTATACCACGCCCTTTGAACATGGAACGATATCCACCAGCGTAGAGAGAATCAACCAGATTTCTGGTTTTTATCTCAATTCGTCTAACTTCTTTCAAAAGCTCTTTAGGCAACATAGACTTTATTTACTCCTCAGGGAACGGCAACCCCGTCACGAATTCTTTTTACTATCTCATCTGAAGTAATTTCATCGGCTTCAGCTTCATAGGTTGGTATTACCCGGTGTCGCAGTATTTCAAGTAAAACCGCTTTAACATCATCGGGCTTGACAAATATTCTTCCTTTGATCATCGCCAAACTGCGTGCAGCGTGGGTCAGATAAATTGATGCACGGGGAGAAGCGCCAAACCTTATATATTCTTTTAAATCCAGATTGTAAGCTTCAGGATTACGGGTAGCATCTACCAGGCGCAAAATATACTCAATAATTTTTTCATCTACATAAATATCGCGGGCAAGTTTTCGCAATGCGATTACATCATTTGCATCAACAGCCGGTTGAACCGCTTCTATGCCATGACTCTTTTCTTCAAGTCCCATCATTTTAACGATTTGTCGCTCTTCTTCAAATGATGGGTAAGAAACTACAACCTTAAAAAGGAATCGGTCTACCTGGGCTTCACTCAGAGTATAGGTACCCTCTGTTTCTATCGGGTTTTGGGTTGCCAGCACCAGAAATGGCTCTGTGAGCTTGAATGTTTCATGCTCAATCGTAACCTGCCGCTCTTCCATTGATTCGAGCAAAGCACTTTGAACCTTGGCCGGGGCTCTGTTGATTTCATCTGCAAGAATAAAGTTAGAAAAAATCGGGCCCTTATGAGTCTGAAACTCAGTTGTTTTCGGGTCAAAAACTCGGGTGCCGATAAGGTCAGCCGGCAAAAGATCTGGAGTGAACTGAATTCTGGAAAAACCGGTCTCAACTGTGCGTGCCAAGGCTTTAATCGCTAAAGTTTTTGCCAGCCCGGGAACACCCTCAAGCAATATATGCCCATCGCTTACCATTGCCACAAGCAAACTTTCGAGCAGATCATTCTGACCGACCAGAACTTTGCGCACCTGCTCTCTGATTTTTTCAATAGTTATTCCCGCTGTTTCAACTCTTTTTTGAAGTTCTGCACTTTCATTCATTTCAAACTCTCCCGGAGATTATTAATCTTCAATTGCCCGCAAGACCAGGCCGACATCTTCTTCGATAGCTTTAAAATTCCGTGCAGGTTTCTGCCCGGCATACATAACCATTTCAATATCTATTGCCAGTTTTTGTCCTGCTTCTTTTACCCCTTTTGAATCGCTGAGTTCAGTGATTTTTTTCATCAACTCATCGGGGGTCATATCTTTGCTTAAAGCACTATTTTTATTAACAGCAGCCTTTTTAAACAAGGCAAAGTATTCACCGCAAAATTCTTTATCAAACTCCTGGTATCTTTTTTTCAATTCAGCCAATTCTGCACTAAAATCAAAATATTTTTTATCTGGCACTATATTTTTGACTTTTTCTTCGATAATCTCGGCTTCAGTGACTGCTGATTTAATAGAATCAGACGTTTGTTCTATCTCAGCGACTGAGGATTCTTTGTTATTAGAAAAGAAACTCGAAAGAACAAAGGGTATGGCGATCAAAAAAACGAAAACAATTCCTGCTATTAATAATCCTTTAAACAAATACCCGCCGGATTCTTTTTCGTCTTTTGTTTCCGTTTTATCTTCTGGCTCTTGTTCTGTTTTTTCTGATGGAAGAACTGTTATTTCTATTGGGTCGGTACTGTGCATTTTCCCTTCCGGGTCTTTAAAACTTATGGCCGGAATAGTTTTCTTGCCCGGCTCTCTTGGAACCAACTCAAATACGATTTGATTCCTTGCATAGCCATAATTGTTAATAAATCGGGTGCTTTGATTAGATCTACTGGAAGCAATATCAAATCCAGGTATCTGCTCGATGTTGGGGGTCATCATGCGCACATTACCGCCGGCACCGAGTTCCTGGGTGATCGTTACGGCCAGAGTAAGGGCTTCACCGAATGCGACCTCTGTTCGGTCAACTTCGGCTTTTATTTCATACTGCGCATAAAGAGCGGTTGCTCCCAGCAAAAATAAAGTTAATATAGCTAAAAAGGTTTGTTTTCCCCTTGATGAGCAATACAAAGTTTACCTCCATTTTGTTTTCAATAAATATAGACACAGTTTACTAACAAAAGTTCCGCTTTTTTTCCAAGTCTTTTCTCTTAAATTTTTCTTTTTTGATTTTCCGGGGGGTTATGGTAATCTTATTGTCATGAATAAAAGCGCATCCATAACATATATATTCAGTTCATTTGTTGCATTAACCCGAACATGCCACCAAAGGTGCGGATACTGTTCTTTTTTTCGCGAGGAAGCTGCGTTATTACCGATTGAAGAGCTTAAACAACAGCTGAAAAATATTGCCGAACATAACGCAACCGAAGTGGTTCTTGTTGCCGGTGAGACCCCCCAGGAATACCCACATATTCAGATTGAACTTCATCGAAACGGCTTTTCCTCGTTTAACGATTACCTGCTGGCGGCATGTGAAATTGCGCTTAACTATAATCTTATGCCGGTTTTATCAGTTGGCTATATCGATGAATTTACCGCAGAAAAATTTGTCGATGCAGGCTGCTTGATCAGAGTAAATCTGGTTTGTGCTTCGCTTTCCAAGCCCGGCCAGGCCCTCGAGAAGGCCAGAGGCCGAAATCCGAGCGGCGGAAAAGCTGCCATTGAGTCCCTTCATAAAGCCGGTGTCCCTTACTCAGCCGGCTTTGTAATCGGAATCGGCGAAACAGAAGAAGACCGCCTCGAATTTATCGAAGAGATTGGCCGATATTGCACTGCAGACCCATATCTTCAAGATGTAAGAATTGTGCCTTTTCAGCCAACCGAAAACTGTACAATGAATCAACGACCGCCCCTGCCTTTCGAATCGGTCAGCCGGGCTGTCGAAAAAGCAAAGGAAGCTTTTCCGGTTCATCATCTTTCGGTGCCACCTTACCTGTTTTTCCGCTATCCTGCTCTTGCAGACCATGGTCTGAATGACCTGGGCTCAGTCCCTATTGTAACTGGTGATCCTTCTTATGAAGAATTAGAAGTTCCAAGCTTTGATACAATGAAAGCACGACTGGAAAAATCCAACATTGCCCTTTTTGAACGAGGCACTTTCTGCACACCCGCAGCGATTAATCGACCCGCTTTAACAAAAGCGCTAAATGCTACAAGATCTATAATAGAGAAACGCAATGCAAATGGTTTAAACCTTATTGACAACAATCATTGCTTTGTTTGTGGCACCAATAATAAAATTGGCCTGCATATTCCCATGAAGGAATCGGTCAAAGACAATACCTGCAATTTCACCTGGACCCCCGGCCCCGCTTTTCAAGGCTATGCGGGCATTGTTCATGGTGGCATTTTAAGCACCATGATGGATGAATCAATGGCTCATGCCGTCATGAACAATTCAATTATGGCAGTAACCGCAGATATGAGAGTCAGGTTCGCTCGACCGGCTCCGGTTGGAGTGCCACTTAAATTTGTTGCCACCCGGGTAGGTCAGCGCCGAAACTTACATTTTGCCCGAGCTTCGGTTCTATTACCGGATGGCACAGTATTAGCAGAAGCCGAAGGAAGATTTGCAGAAATCTAATCTAATTTTGATATTTTTTCAGGAGCATGAATAAATGGAACAAAAAAACGAAATGTTGCGGGTAACAATTTTTACCTCAAAACACAAAATTAACGGAAAAATTCACCTTTATGAAAACAGCAGATTAAGTGATATTTTAAATACAGAAAACTTATCAAAAGATTTTCTACCAATAATCGATGCTGATATAACTGATTTAGACACAGGAAAAATTGAGCAATCAAATTTTATAAGTATCAATAAAAATCACATTGAACTTGTAATGGAAGAACAAGAAGAAAAATAGTAACAACAGGAGTCAAACCAGATGAATAAAGTCACAGATTTTAAAAAGCTACAATTACGCATTTTTGTCCTGGCACTATTGGTTCTTTTGCCGCTTTCGGTTTTTGGCCGCACTGCCGAGATAGTTATTTTTCATACAAGCGACATTCATGGAGCAATTTCAGCCCATCCTGACCCAACTTCTCAAGAGAAACCCAAACCTTTAATGGGTGGTTTTTCTACTTTAAAGGCATTAATGGATTCTTACAAATCCAGGCCCGAAAATTTTAACGCAAGATTTTTCTATTTCGACAGCGGCGATTATTTTCAGGGCACTCCGGTAGTCGATAAAACCAAAGGAAAAGTAATGATCGACATGTTCAATCACCTTGGGCTCGATGCCGCAACCCTTGGCAATCATGAATTCGACTACACCTATCAAACATTATTAAAACAAATGCAGCACAAGAAATTTCCGATTGTGTGCTGTAATCTAATCGAAAAAGAAACTCAGAAACTCGCCTCTTATGCCAAACCCTATCTGGTTTTTTCCCATAAAGGCTTTAAAATTGGTGTTATAGGCATCGATTCCCCTGAAACACCAAGCATTTCTGTCGAAAAGAACATTAAAGATCTAATTTTTCTGGATCCCGTTTCTATAGTTAAAGATCTGGTAAAAAATATGCGAATGGCAGAAGTAGATTATATTATACTATTGTCACACCTTGGTTATGAGGCCGACCTTAAATTTCTCGAAAAGGTTGAAGGAATCGATCTGGTTCTTGGTGGTCATAGCCACACCGTCTCAACTAAAGCCGACTGGGTTGGCCCCTGTAACACTGCCTTGATTCATCCCGGCTCCTCTCTGGAACATGCAACTGTTGTTAAAGTAGTTCTTGACGATGATGGCAGCAGCACCCTGGACGCTGAGATACGGCCACTCTATGTTGATGAAATTGGCCAGGATAAACAAATACTTGAACTTGAAGACCAGTATCTCGAAGAAATCCGCAAAAAAATGGCCAGAGTAATAGGTTATTCCGAGATAGACTTGCACCGGGGCGTCAACGGCGGAGATTCTCCCGAAGGTTCATTTATAGCCGATGCCATGAGTCATGCAGTTAATTCCGACTTTGCTTTCATCAATTTTGGAGGAATAAGAAACCCGATTTTTGCCGGTAAGATTACCGTAGGCGATGCATTTCTGGTTCAGCCTTTTAATAATAAAATTTTCACTTTAAACATGACTGGTACGCAGCTTATCGATTTAATAGAACGATTTCTTTCAAATGAATTCAGGCCCATGAACGAAGAAGACAGACAATATGTAACCAAACATTACCACATCAAGGCAGATGGACTCAGACGGGTTGTCGGTCCTGATTACGGATATCTTCATCCTTCTAATCTTAAAATAACTTTTGATCCATCTCGCGAGCCAATGAATAGAATTATCTCGGTAACAGATCTTGACGGCAATAAGATCATCCATTCTAAAAAATACAAAGTTGCTATCAGTGATTTTGTAGCTAATGGCGGAGATGGTTTTACCAATCTGAAAAAAATTACGGATCGGGTAAAATCGGATATTCTGGTTAGAGACGCACTGATTAATTATATAAAAGCAAAAAAAGAAATAAAAGCCTATCCGCAAAAACGTTTGATCAATACTAAATTAAGCTCAGAAAGAACAAACTGAATGGCCAAAGCCTGGTATAAAAACCGCCTCAATGATCATTATTTAAAGAAATCAAGAGGCGAAAACTACCGTTCAAGAGCAGCTTACAAGCTCGAAGAAATTGATAAAAAATACCGGTTAATCAAGCCGGGACAAAAAATTCTCGATCTTGGGGCTGCTCCGGGCAGTTGGTCGCAGTATGCACAACGAAAAGCAAAAGGCAAAGCAAAAATAATTGCTATCGATCTTCTTGAGATCGATCCCATAAGCAAAGTCGAAATTATCAAAGGCGACATACGAGATGAGGCTAATCAAAACCAGATTACCGAACTGGCCGGCGGCAAGGTCGACCTGATTTTAAGCGACATGGCACCTGATACCACCGGGGTTCATCATGCAGACACAGAAAACTCTGCCCAGTTGGTTCATCTGGCACTTGATATGGCCGAGAAACTGCTTAAACCCGGAGGAAGCTTTGTGGCAAAGGTTTTTGAAGGCTCAGAATACAAAGAGCTGTTAGATCGGGCAAAAAAAATGTTTTCCTTTGCCAAATCTGTAAACCCCAAAGCTTCGCTGAGTCGAAGCCGAGAGGTGTTCCTCGTCGCCGACAAATTCAAAGGCTGAATACATTTCCTGAAGGCAACAAGACCCCTTCGCCTTTAACTATCGTTAGCCAACTAATGTAACGAAATTGAAATTTCACCACAGAGAGCTCAGAGGGCACCGAGATGATTTTTTAATCGTTTTCAGCCAGTATTCCCGGTAACAATATACCTTTAGAAAAGCACCAGTGTTTTTCTAAAGGTTTATTGTTACCGGGAAAGTCCGGCGGTGAAAACCGCCGGCGGATTGTCCAAACGGACAATCCCTGACTGAAAAAGTTTCTCTGTGTTCTTTGTGATCTCTGTGGTTTAACACTTCCTGCCCGAGGCTTGTCCTTCGAAGCCCTGTCGAAGCAGTAATCGCAATCGAAAATTCAACATTTAAATCGATTAGGATCAGGATAACGTAATGAACCGTCATGCCTGCGCAAGCAGGCATCCAGGGTTAGAGCAAATATACCGATTGTGCAGATACCTTTTATTATAGCTTCCGGCTTATATTTGTTAATAACATAAACGACGATTATTCTGGATTCCTGATCGCGCTACGCTTGTCAGGAATGACGGGCCGTTTTTCGGGGTCGCTATCGATATCGGGTCTCGCTTATCGAAAAAGCGATTGCTTCGTCGGCTTCGGGTCAGATCAGCCGATCTGCCCTACACCTCCTCGCAATAACATACCTTTAGGTCATTGAGCGGAGCGATGCGCTGAGCGAAGTCGAAGCGTCGAAATGACCGAGTTGGCGTGAACTGGTGGTTTTGACGGGCAGGATGCCCTAATACTGGGGCACATGAGGATACAAAGTGCCCCAGTGCGACTAACGCTCAACCAACAGATAAAACGGTCATTGAGCAGCCGATTACTGGTCATTGAGCGTTAGTCGAAATGACCAATGGATGGTTACAGGGTCTCTTCGACTCCGCTCAGAGACCACACAAGACGTCATTGCGAGGAACGAATGTGACGAAGCAATCTA
>JBNJGH010000055.1:0-22072 GCA_051747585.1 Candidatus Rifleibacteriota bacterium | reverse complement strand
GCGGCGACCTCCCCTCCCAAGGTGGGGATTTTTTTTATTGTTGAATTACTATTATAATGCTACACTCGGGTTAGGATATTGTAATTTTTTCAGGGAGAGGATCACATAAAACCCATTTTCCTCTAAATAATTAATTTTTGGAGTATTAAAGCATGATCAATTTAGTAATTTTTGTTGTAATTCTTTTAGTAGACACACTTGTTTTTAAATTTATGGTTCCGGTAATGGCCGGCGATTTGGATATAGATCCTCCAGATTTTCCTGAAAGTTTTAAACACTGTGCAATTGCCGATATTGGATATACTATTATTCGAATGGCAGGCATTAATTTACCAATTCATTATATATATTTTTATAAAGTTTTTTATAATGATTATGGTTTAAACCGATTTGCTGTTTTTACTTGTATTCTAGTGATGGGGATTTGTGACTTTGTCGCTGTAACGGCCATTTTAATTGCTTTGGGCGGAGCGGGTGCTTAAATTTTTATTTTCATTAGTCGTTTGTTTTTTACCTGCAGCCGGAGGGATCTTTTTTAAGCCGGGAGAGTGGTATTACTCTTTACAAAAACCTGCATTAAATCCTCCAGGCTGGGTTTTTGGGCCTGTATGGACACTGTTGTATTTTCTTATGGCCGTTGTTCTTTTTCTTTTATGGAATGATTCAGCCACGCCTGACAATAAAAAAGCAAAAGTATTTTTTTACTGTCAGTTGGTTTTGAATGCCGCCTGGACCCCTGCTTTTTTTGGTGCTAATAATATAGTTGCAGGACTGATTATTCTTGTTTTACTAATAACTTTTGTGGTTTTAACCATTTATTATATCAGTAAAATCTCTAAGGGAAGGGTATTTCTTCTTATTCCCTATTTTATATGGCTTTGTTTTGCTTTTTATTTAAATTTTGAAATAATGAGGCTTAATTAGATTACCTTTAACAATTAGCGCAAAACCTCTTTGAGATGATAGACAGTTTGATTTGCCAGGCCTTTTAATGGCACATCAGTTTGCACTTCATATTTAAATTTGTCTTGAGGCAATTCACTGAAAGTGATGGCATCGACAACTATTTCACCCGGTCCCGATAATTTTTCAAGACGTGCAGCCAAGTTTACGGTTTCGCCTATCGCTGTATATTCCATTCTTGTTGAAGAACCAAAGTTCCCCACAATTGCGGTTCCAGTGCTGATTGATACACCAAGACCCAGATTGTGCTCCGGTGGAAGATCAATCATTTCCTTAAATTTATTAAAGGTTTCCTGAAGTCTGAATGCAGTGTAAACAGAGCGCAAAACATCATCATTTTTTTCAATTGGAGCGCCAAAAATTACCATAACGCAGTCACCCATATATTTATCAATCGTACCATTATTCTTTAATATCAATTGTGTCGCTTTATCGAACCAGCTATTTAGAAGGTGAACCAGTTTTTCTATTTGTAATACCGATGCAAGAGAAGTAAAACCGCGCAGATCAGCCAATAATATAGAAACCTTTTTCTTTTTACCTCCAAGGTTTGCCATTTCCTTGTTATTTATAAGTTCGTTTACAATTGATTCAGAAACATATTTTCCAAATACATTCCTGATCATTTGAGATTGCTTTTCTGCATTACTGAGCATTTTTCTTCTGAATTCATGCAGAGCGCAATTTTCAAGTGATGAACCCAGAACGTAGCCAAATGTTACAAACAAAGATGGGTCAAGATATCTTCGATTTTCTGGTTTCTGTTTAATAACAGCAATCAAACCAATTACCCGATTGCCGGAACTGATTGGCATTGCAGCGACCGCATCTATACTCGCCTGGGGAATAAGCTGGCGTAAAGATGGTAGAGTTGCACGGCCCTGTATAACATTTAGAACTCCTTTTTCCGGGTCATAAGCTGCTTTGTTCCAGAATTCAGGGCCAACCATTATCGGTTGAATATTTTTTGCCTTCATATCGCCAAATCTAGGTGAAGGAACCAAAGTATTTTTTTTATGATCGGCCAGAAAAATCATTGAATAGTCGGCTTTAAAACAGTTTTCAAGTGCGTGGTAAGCTTGTGCCAGAATTTTTTTTCTTTCCCTGAGGCAACCAATGAGGCTGAATTGTAATATGCGGCTTAAAGAATTTTCTTTGAGGTCTTTAAGCTCTTCCCGCATTTTTTTGAAACTAGTTTCGGGCATAAAAGACTTTGTAAATCGCCAGTGAAAAATAGTCATAATAAGCATTAAAATTACCTGGGACAGAAATAGCCAACCAAAATGGCCTATGTTACCAAGCTTAACAGAAAGGTAAAAAACATAGGCAGTATTTGGAAAGAGGGTGATGATAGCCCAGATGAAAAAATTATCTTCAATTAGAAGTGTTTCCAGTAAAAGAATGAACAAGAGCAAAATAGTTCTGAACTCAATGTTAAAATTTTGCAGCCTGCTGAAATACCAGTAATCCCCAATAAAAAGAGCTGCACAGAAAAATAGCATGGCCCAGAAGATATCGTTTTTTAAAAGGGATAAAAAATTGTTAGATTTGTTCATTACAGATATAATTCAGTTAAGATTTAGTGGTAAGATACTAACACAAAAGCCTCACTTATTGAATGCAATTATTAGATAAAAAACATATAATACGTAAAAAAATTAAAAAAGTTTCTTTTTTTGGAGGGATTTAAATTGGATACTAACTTTCATTGGGGGTTGATTGCCAGGATTCTTATCATTGTTATTGCTTTAGCCGGTTTTAACCTTATTTTTTTTGTTGAAACCAATATCTTTGTCGTTAAAAAAATTGACTGGCAAAAACAATATGCTGATCATAAAAAAGCTTTTTTCAGGCAGGAAACCGATGCTGATAAAGCCAAAAGCAACGAAGAGAAAATTGAAGAATATAAAAAAGAAACTATCAATCAAAGAACATTGGAAATCTCAACTACTGTTGAAGATTTTTTAGAAAATAAGAATATAGTTAATGGCGTCTATTTTTTTAAACCGGAAGGAGAATTTTTAACCAAACTCAAGAATTCTTTCAATAAACCAGTTGATTTCTTTTATGTGCGCGGTGCAAATGATAACTATGCTTCTATTAAAAGGCTACGGCCAAAAGAAGTTTTTAAAATTGCTCCAGCCAAAATTGGCTATCCATACAGAAATATTGGATTACTTTTAATTCTTGTTGCAATTATTGCCGGAGTTTTTTACAGACCGTTGAGCAAAAGAAATGTTACCGTAAGATTTGCTGATGCATATCATTCCTATTTTCCCGATGTTATTGCTTTGATTGCTTTATTTTTATTGACTCTTTTATTTTCCGGAATTTCAACAGAGATTGGTATGAAGCCGTTTTCTTACGAGTGGAAGATTTTATATGGAATTTATCTGGCAATGAGTCTGCTGATTAGCGTGATTCCAATGACTACAGGTTACTATCGAAACTTTTTTATTAAAGTTGAAAATAATGAATTGCTGATAAGATATTATGGGATGCAACAAAGAATTTTGATTAATCAGATTGATTCGATAAAATCATGTTTGTATACCCAACCATTCTGGAAGAAGGTAATTTTCTTTTTTGCCAGAATTCTTGCGGCTACCCGACCAGAAAGAAAACTGGTAGAGGGCAATGATGAAGAAGGTTTTGCCCTGGTTTTACAAAATGGCAAAGAGCTGGTTTTCAGCAGAAAAAATCTTGTTGGAGTTAATGAATTAGAAAGAATTTTATCGGAAAAAGGAGTTAAAACAGAAGATTTCAGTGATATAAATGAGGAAAAAACTGAAGCTTGATATTGAAAACTTCAGGTCAGGCTTCGAGTATTCCCGATTTTTGGACTAATTCTTTTATATCATTTTTTAATCTGAAATCATCAAAATCTTCGCCTTGCACAAAAAATCCGAAATCACCATTGAAATATACAAGCTCAGAGGGCAGGGGCCGCTGTTCGCCGGCCCCCACCAGAAATGACCACCTTTTTCCGGTTTTTTTACAAAACCAGATTCGTATGTCATATTTCTTTGCCAATCTTTCAAGATCAAATGAAGAGATCTCGTTCCCCATTACAAATCCTTTCATAATATGCCATTGTAGTATCATATAATTTTTTGGAAAAAACAGAAGGGGTCTGAGCTTTAACTTGCTCAATTTCTTTTCTTATGACCTGTTCGCCTGCTTTTTTGGTTTCTTCCGATGCAAAGTCATCAAGCCATTCGCGGAAAGTCAATATTGCATTTAATTTACAGAAATGCTTCTCATGACCGGCTTTAAGCATTTCCATAATTTGATCGCCTGTTCTTCCGCAGCGGTAGCCAGAAGTGCAGAATGAAGTAATTACTCCTTTGCGGGCAAAGTCTCCTATCAGTTCGTCCAAACTTCTGGTGTCGCCGAGCATAAACTGTTGTTCATCAAGTTCCTGCATGCCGGTGTTTGCTGCATAACCGCCTATTCCGATTACAGTTGAGGCATCAGTCTGGGTGCAGCCGACAAACATTACATCGTCTCTAATTTCTTTCTTCTCTCTGGCAGTTATAATCAAGCCAGTGTAAGGAACTGCGAGGCGAAGCAGACAAACGATCTTTTTAAAATCTTCATCGGAAACAAAGTATTTTTGATTATCAGGTTTATTGAAAAGTGGAGAGTTGCTTGCCGGAGTAAGTCTTGGGAAAGAAATAGTGTGAGGTCCTACTCCAAATTTGTTTTCCAGTTCAATTGCATGGTGCAGGAGTCCGAGCACTTCAAAGCGCCAATCATAAAGACCGAACAAAGCTCCTATGGCGACATCGTCAATTCCGGCTTCATAGGCCCTGTGATGCACATATAGGCGCCAGGGATAATTACCTTTGATTGTATTGGCCGGATGCAATTTTTTATAAGTATCGTGATGATAGGTTTCTTGAAATACCTGATAAGTTCCAATTCCTACTTCATGCAGCTTGCGAAGATCATCTACACAGAATGGCGCAGAGTTTATATTTACTCTTCTAATTTCACTGTGACCATGCTTTGTTTTAACACTTACCGAATACATTGCTTTTATACTGTCTGCAATATAGTCAGCATCTGTCTTCGGATGCTCACCATAGACGGCTATAACTCTTTTATGGCCAATTTCGCCGGCAAGAACTTCGGCTTCTTTTTTTATGTCTTCCATAGAAAGACAAACTCTTTTTTCGTTGGTATTTTCAGATCTGAAACCACAGTAAAGACAGTTGTTTACACAATAGTTCCCGCAGTAAAGAGGAGCAAAAGTTACAATACGATTATCGTAAACTTTTTTCTTGATTTTATCGGCCATTTTATACATTTCATCCCAGACTTCGGGATCTTTAACCTTGATAAGAGTAGCTATCTCATCCGGCGAAAGAGTTTTTATGTCAAAAGACCTGGCCATAATCTCTCTGACTCTTTCTTTATCTGGCTCTTGAGCCTTATTTATGGTGTTCCATATTTGATCGTCATCTATAAAATCTTTCCCGTTTTCCATGTGTTTTTCATATTCTTCAGGTTTTATTACCTGATTCATCCAGGAATTTTCGGAAACATTTGGATTGACCTTAAGCATAGTGTCCCCCTGCAGTTAGAATTTGGTTAAAACCGACTTTACGCTGACCTGAGGGAGTTGACCAATTTTGCCGGATAAAGCGCCAATTTCTTCGTTTGTTCCATCGACAATGACAGAAACAATTGAAATATTGCGCTCTTTGTAGGGAATACCCATTCTGCCGACTATAATATCTGAAAAATTATGCAGCAGGTTGTTAAAGTCATTGAAGGATTCTTCCGGAGCTTTAAGTATTACCGCTATTACTCCAAGCCTTCGATATTTTTGATCGGCATTATTAGTCATTTTTTTCTCCTCGATGTCAGGCAATGCCCTTCAACTCAGAATTTAGTAGTTAATGAAAAAAATCACAAACTTCTTATAATAGTATGTAACAGATTTGATTTTTTTTCAAGGTAATTTTTACGATTAAGTAAAATACTATTTTAAAGGAAACAGAAAAACGAGAATTTTGGAAAGCTTAAATAAGGCTTTGGCAGCTTTTACAGTATGGTTGTTTATTTATTTCTACATGTTTGTTATCCATTACTGTTTCACGGCATTTTGTGCAATTTACCTTAACCAGTGGTTTGCCCGGCAATTCGTTTTTGCTGAAGTTTAAAGAAGTGTTTTTGTAGGAAAAGTGATCGAAAAAAGGAATTTTTAAAAAGAATTCAGCGCCTGCTTTATGGTCATGATAATCAATGCCGGCTTTATTTATCTCTTTCATAGTTTTGCTTACAATACCGTCCTTTTGGCTGAGACGAAAACATTTGTCGGTTTCAAGAATGTGAAAAGTTGCGGCGAATTTTCCGAGGTCTTTAAATTTAAGAGATTTTCTTCCCATGCGACAACCTGTGATTATCATTAAAGCATCTGTCAAGCAACGATCAATTTCAGTAACCAGTATCAAATCTCTATGTGGAAATTTTTTTAGTTCTAGTAACTGTTGAGCCCCCAATGCCATTTTTACACCATTGTACATTCCGGGACAAATGTGACCATGAAAATCCAAGGCAATATCAAGCCCTTTTATATAATCCTCAAGGCTTATTTTTATTTCGGGCAATTTCATTAAATTCTCCTTTTAAGATTTATTTGAGATTAAAATTTACCGGGACACTGATCTGAAAATTAGTTTCCCAGCCTGTTGGTGGCCTGGGAAATCTGCTTTTGTTTATCATTCTTTCTGCAGCTTTTATTAACAGGCTATGAGCTTGTGAATCAAGTTTAATATCAAATGGTTGCCCATCCTTGTTAATTTTGAAGTTAAGAGTTACTTTGCCGGTAATATTTTTGCGTCTTGCTCTTGTTGGATACCTTTTATTTCTTTGTAAAATTTCAGAAACTTTTTGCAAAAACTGGTTTCGTTCATTAGCAGGCAGATGAGGTGACAGGTGCTCCGAAGTTGTTTGTGAAGAATTGCTTTGCTCTGGAGTATTCTGCTCAACGGTTCGGGAGTTCTGGTCAGACTTTCTATGTTTGTTTTTTAATTTTTCATATAAAGTTTCGAAGCTTTTTAAATGATTATTCTTTGCTTTTCGGGGTGGGGTTGTTTCGGCAGGGATCATTTTTTCTTCAGGCGGTTCGGGTGGTTTTGGCGGCTTAACTTTTGATTTGGGTGGTTTAATTTCTGGTTTAGTTTTGCCTGTTTTTTTTACGATTTTACGAGTTTTTTTTGTTCCAATTTTCTTTTTTGGTTTTTTAACCGGCTTGGGCTTCTTTGGTGGCAATTTAATTTTGGGCTTTTTAGTTTCAGGTAATTCAATTTTTGGGGGTTTAACAATTTTTGTCTTTTCTGGAGGTTTTTTTTCCGTTTTGGAGGCAGGAGACAAAGGTTGGGTTGGTTTTTTGTTTTTTTTTATTTTGAGACTGGAAATTTTAACCTGCAATTTATTCGGGTTAACGGCCTCCCCGGGCATAAGAACATTACCCAGAACGAAAAAAATAACTGCCTGGCAGGTAACAGCCAAAAATAAAGAAATTACAGGACTTGCAATTTTAAATATTTTTTTAAGGCTCCACATAGGGAATTCCCTGAAAATCAATGCTGCTGAGACCTGACCTGGCAAAAATATCCATAAGGGAAATCATTGTGCCTGATCTGGATGACTTATCTACTCTAATTATAACGGGATTTTTTTTATTAAGAACTTTGAGAAGTTTTTGCGGTTGTGATTTTAGCTGCTGAATGTCGAATTCCTGGTCGTTGTAAGTAATAGTAGAATCCGGCTTTATACAAATTATCTGGGCATTTTCGCTTTGTTTAGGCTCATTGTTAGTCATTTCAGGCAAATCTACCCTCATTGCCGGAAGGAAGTTCTGAGTGAGAATATAAAATAAAAGCAGGGTAAAAATAATGTCTGATGCCCCTGTTAAATCCAAAAAGGAAGAACCGTTAATATTTTTTTTTCTACGTAATGCCATTAAGCTTCACTTTTTTGAATTTCAAGTTTTTGTAAAATTTCTGCTTCAAGGTTGCGAATTCTTCTACGGGTAATTGTTTCTATAATATGGGCAAAGCCGGCTGCTATTATGGCAAGAACCAATCCAAAAATGGTGGTAAATAAAGCTTCGTAAATACCGCCTGCAAGCAGGGCAGGGGTGGCTGCTCCTTTTTTGGCTACAGCCTGAAAAGTTTTAACCATTCCGGCAACAGTTCCAAGAAAACCCATAAGAGTACTTACCTGGCCACAGAACCTCATGGTAGAAAGCTTTCTTCCCATTTGTTCTTCGACTTTGTTTAAACATATTTCAAGAGACTCTATCAAAGAAGCACCTTTAAAGCCGGTGCCGCTTTCTGACATGATGTAGGCTTTATGAGCCCAGATGAAATTACAATCCGGCTTTTTATTGGGAGCTTTGAAGTCACATTTCAAGCAAAAATAAATTTGATAAAAGCCGAAATAAAAAATGACCAGCCCCAATAGACTTAATGGATAAAAAAGGATTCCACCCTTTTCAAAAAAGAATATTATTTCCTGCAAGAAAACACCTCTTTAAATTGTTTTGCGGCATTTTAACCAGAAGCCCCGTTTGGGGGCCTGCAATATTTCTGCATCTGGAAAATAAATCTGCACACATTCTTTTAACTGGTCAAGATCAAGTCTGGGAACGCTTTTCTTGTTTCGACTTTGTTTTGCATGCTCAATAATTGGGCTTAATATGTTGTCGGGAATAGAAAGACCATAGCCGCCACCAATTAAAGCCAGTCCCTGTTGTTTTAGAATTCTGTGAATTTCTGAAAAGCATTTTTTTATGTTTGGCCAGAAAAAAATGGAGCCACGACTGAAAATCACATCTACTGAAGACGATGCCAGGGGCAAAGCTTCTGCAGAAGCTTGCAACAATAAAGTTTTTTTGTTGTCTGATCTGGATTTTGCTTTGAGAAGCATGGAGTGAGAAATATCAAGCTCAATGATTTTTTTTATCCCTGCGGTTGCAAAGCAGGAGTTCATAAACCCGGGGCCGCAACCAATTTCAAGAAGGTCAAGGCCGGCAAGCTTTTGTGGGGAATGATTTTCTAAGTCTTTGAGTAACCAGTTATATACGGGCTTTAAAATTTTATTACCATGCTGCTCAAAAGAATCGCCCGATTCGTTTTTCCATTGACTCGTCATAATTATCTCAAGCTATAAAATTTGTTGGGGTGGCTGTATTTCTTCACCAAAGTCGGCAACCAGTTCTGGATTTTTTGCAAACAGTATATTGCGAAGACTGTTAATGTGTCTGGCCGTTCCACCTTGAGCTACCATTTTCATTACTTCGTTTTCGTCTTCAGCCCATGCACCACCGATGACGTCTACGCCAAAATCAAAAAGAACCGGGCTTAGAGGAACTGTAGGACCAAGAACAATAAATATAGCGCCGGGCTTTTTGAGGGCAAGAAGTCCTTCAAGTGTGTCATTGAGACAGGTTACACCAGTAACGGTTATAACATCGGCTTCGGGAAGAACCTCTACGGCATCTTCGGCTTTTCGATCGCCTTCCTGGGGCCGCTTTTCAAGAATTGTAAAAGATTTGGCAACCTCTTTAATGTTATCCATTTTAGGAAAATGGCCTACTACGGCAACATTTTTATTTTCTGCAAGTTTTGCGGTAAGTTTAAGAGCATTTCCAGTATAATATTTTTGCCCGGAAAGTTCTATTGCACTGTTAATTGCAGCAATAGCAAAGGATCTTTCTATTCCATTCAGTGATTCTGTCCAGTTAAGTATATTTTTTAATCCGAGCTCTTCTACTGCCCCCATGTTATGAACACATGACTTTACCTTGAATTCAAATATGCGGTCGTCGCTCAAAGTCATGCTGACGCCAACTCTACGTGTTTTTACGGTAGTAATAAAAGCGTAAGAAGCCACGTTAGCAAGTGGCATATTGTATGAAGAGTCTGGAATTGTTGATTTAACTGCATCGAGTATTAATGACATTATTTTCTCCCACCGATATAGTAATGCAAAGTAGTGTTAGATATTATCTTAACTTTGAATGTATTATTTTGCAATAAATCAAAATCAAAATAGTTGATACTACTCTGCGTGCATGGTATTTTAATTTTAAATAAAAATCAGGAAAAAAACTATGGATTCATCCCGTTTATTAAATTTAAAAGAAGTTTCGGCAATTCTCAATATAAATACTGAGGTCCTTAGAAGATGGCTGAGAAACAAAAAATTGCCTGGTATAAAAGTTGGCAGTGATTGGCGTGTTAACGAAAGAGACCTGGAAAAGTTTATTAATCCTGATGGCGGGGAAAAGAGAGCTGATAAAGCAAAACAGCCCAAAATGTGTTTTAAATTTCCAAAATGGTTAGAATTTTCCGGACTTCCCACTCAATTGAATCAAAAATATGGTCCGGAGGCCTGGCCTGTATTTAAGAAAATAATTGAAATAGATTTTGAACAGGATAAACCTTCAGACCGAAAAATTTCTATTAACATACCTGAATTTTCAGAAAGAGTAGGTTATGCCGAAAGTCTTGTTAATAGTTTACTTAATAAATTTGTAAAGAATAATTTGCTAAAAGTAGAAAAGAAAAATAAAAAAGAAATCTTTGTAATTGTAACAACGCCTATTAAAACGCCAAAGCTTATTCTTGATATAAGTTATGAAAAAGGAGGAGTTAAAGACGCTCCTTCGCAAGCACTGAAAAATACATGTTTGAGAAGATTTCTGGAAGTGGATGAAAAAGAGATTTGATTTTTAAAAAAGATTTTAGCTTTTCAGATATACATAAAGAAGAATTCCGGGAAAAATTTTTTCCGGTTACCGCTGACAGTATTTACTTGAACCATGCGGCTATAGGACCAATGACGCTATATACTTCAAGGGCATTTCAAAAATATTGTCAAATCTGCTCCAAAAAAGGGGAAAAACACTGGGAAAAGACAATTAATATTGTAGAAGGCACCAGGGCTCGCATTGCTGATTATATTGGTTGCGAGATCAACGAAGTTGCTTTCAGCAAAAATGTTTCAGAGGGATTGAGCATGCTTGCCAATGGCATTGAGTGGAATTCAGGCGATGAAATTTTAATTGCAGATATCGAATTCCCCTCAAATGTCTACCCATGGCTAAACCTTGAGCAGAAAGGCGTAAATGTAAAATATATTAAAAGTGAAGACGGTCGGGTCGATTTACAGCAAATTAAAGAAGCAATCAACAAAAAAACGCGATTGGTCTCTTTAAGTTCGGTTCAATTCTTTTCCGGTTACCGGGCAAATATTGATGAAATAGGAAAATTTCTGAAAAAAAATAATATTCTGTTTGCAGTTGATTCGGTACAACAATTTGGTGCTTTTCCTTTAAATGTTGAAAACGTCGATTTTATGGCATGTGCTGCCCACAAATGGTTGATGTGCGGCGAAGGGCTTGGTTTTGTTTACTGTCGAAAAGAACTGGCTGAATCGCTGAAACAATCTGTTGTGGGGTGGCAATCTGTAGAGGACTGGACTAATTTTTTCAAGCATGAACTGAAATTAAAGCCAGGCGCAACCAGATTTGAAACAGGCGGAATGTCGATTGCCGGCATTTATGCTTTGAATCAGTCTCTTAAATTTATTGAACAGATTGGTTTAAAAAATATTTCTGATCACATACTGGAATTAAGTAATCTAACCAGGCAGCTTGCACGAGAAAGAGACTATGCTCTTGCAACCGGCATAAATGAACCTCTGGCTGAAAATTGTTCCGGAATTACAAGTTTTGCAATAATAAATCATGATGAGAATTATCTGGCAGGACAACTTGAAAAGAAAGACATTATAGTTTCGGCCCGGGAAGGCCATTTGCGTATCAGCCCGACTTTTTATAACAATCAGCATGAAATTTATTGTTTATTCAACAGCCTTGATGAAATAACCGATAAAATTTAATGTCTGCAATTCAGCTTATTAAGATTGACAAAACGATCTGCTGACAATAAGTTGAACATATCATTTCTGATAGTGGAGAAATTGAATGCAAGTTAATGAACAGAATTATTCTGCAAATAACGATAGAGTTGGAATGCTTGAAATAATTGCAGGTCTTGGTTTTTTTATTTTAATTGTTTCAAATTTTATGAGTTTTACACCTGTCGAAGAAAGAACCTGGCGCGAATTTGGTCTTGGATTCCCTGCTGTTATTGCAGGTTTAGCGGGAATCTATGCAATTTTGAGAAAACTCTATTTTACTTCTTTTTCAATTGCAATGTTTTCGGCTTTTTTCATCATTCATGAGGTTATTATATGTTATGACAGCAAAGCCATCGCAATGGGCCGAGAACTAGGCAAAGAAGGCTGGTTTAGATCGATTCCACTTATATTTGCAGATACTTTAAAGCCATCTTTTGGCGCGTTCTGGGGCATATTCGGGATCAGTCTAACCGTATTTTTTATATTGATTGCCTGGATATACTCAACCTATTGTTTTAACCAGGCCGCGGTTGTCGAGCAACCTGAAGATGGGTATATAGAAGAAGAAGAAACCGATTTCGACGATAGCGAAACCATTGCAGAATATTCTGAAGAAGACGAAGAAGACGATAATAACGAAAAAGAGGTTTAAATAAACCTCTTTACTTTGAACTTCCCTGCCGGGCAACTTTTTCCATTTCTTCTTTTAATTTGCTCTCTTCTCCCAGGTAGTAATGATTTACAGGAGTGAGGGTTGTTTCATCCAGTTCATAGACCAGAGGAATTCCGGTAGGAATATTGAGTTGGGAAATCTCTTTGTCAGAAATTCGATCAAGATGTTTAACCAGGGCTCTTAGACTGTTGCCATGAGCAGAAATAAGTACTCTGGCTCCTGTTTTTATCATTGGCTTTATTTGTTCTTTCCAATAGGGGAGAAATCTATTGACTGTATCTTCAAGAGATTCACACAAAGGAATTTCATTTTTGCTAAGGTCTGAATATTTCATTTCGTTGTTGGGATTTCTTGGGTCATCTTTTTTAAGAGGTGGCGGAGGCGTATCGTAGGATCTTCGCCAAATATGAACCTGTTCGTCTCCATGCTTTCTGGCGGTTTCATTTTTATTCAGCCCTTGTAGCGCTCCATAATGTCTTTCGTTCAGTCGCCAGTTTTTAACCACAGGAACATACATTTGATCAAGCTCTTCAAGTGAAAGCCATAAGGTTTTAATTGCCCTTTTTAAAACAGATGTATAGGCAATATCAAAAACAAAGTCGGCTTTTTTTAGCCTTTTTCCGGCCTCTCTGGCTTCTATTATACCTTTTTCGGAAAGGGGAACATCGGTCCAACCGGTAAAACGATTTTCAAGATTCCATTGGCTCTGGCCATGACGTAATAATACGAGTTTAATCATTTTTTTCCTCCTGTTTTAGGCATACTGAACACTTCAGGGAACGGATCATGCGCCAGAAATCGGCGTTGAGATCGGAAATATTTAAACGGAGAATAATAAAAAAGATTGGCTATGCCGGCTGTGTAAATACAGGCATACCTTTCAACAAGGGTGGCAAATCTTGATATTTCGTTGCCGGCCCTCATTATTTCACCCCAATATTTATTAAAGTCTTTCTGACTGGCAAAAATTAGTTCTCTGATTTCAACATCAAGGCTCATCAACTGTTCTTTTAATGAGTCATTTTTGGCTTTGTTTTCGTTATAGTCTCCTTGTCGCAAAAACAGATTCTCGCGGCAAATAAGAGATTCGTCTTCGAGCTGTTCTTTTAAATGCATTTTATCGGCAATTTGTTTGTGAACTTCTTTAGTTGCTTCAAGAACTGGAACTTCCCCAGCAAGCTCTTGAACGACAAGGCCTGTGCGCCAGCCAATGCTTTCTTTGAGGGTTACTACATCGCCAAGAATATGATCGCCCAAATAAAGAATTTCCTGGGGATTCAGTTTTAAATGTTTTTCGAGTATGGATGCGTTCCCGCCCTGGTAAATACCATTCCATTCAATTTTGCCGTAAAAATTCGATAAAAGTCCGGTTTCACGGTCTACTTTTAAAAATTTGGGGCGCTGTAAAAAGAAATCGGGTTTGCCGGCAGCAACTATAATTAAATCAAAAATATCCTGCCAGGGACAGTCAAGAAAAGGCTCAAAGCAGTATTCCATAACTTTTCTGCTGTAAAGATAGTCAGAATTGGTAATTAAAGCGAGTTTCTTGTCGAATTTTTTTAATTTCAGCAGAGCTTTTACAATTCGTTCATCTTGAATAAGGAATTTTTCAGGATTTTTTACTACGTCGCCTTTCAGCTCGTCTTCCTGGTGTGAATCGTTTAACGATTTTCTTACATCTTTGAACAGTTGTCGAAAATTGATGCTTTCTTTTCTTGCTTCGAAAAAATCAATTAACTGAGCGTATAATCCGCCTTCTGCAAGGCTGAAAAGAGTATGTATAATATAATAACGCGGATCTGTAAGGTCGATACACATTGTCCCAAAGATTTCTTTTTGCTCTTCAAAAGTAAAAAATCTGGTGCCGTGAGAGGCCTGTCTTACATAGCCATAACGATTGACCTTTAAAAAATTACCGGTTTCTGTATCAATAACCAGGCCACGAATAATAAAATCTTTGTCGAAACGTAGTGATTTTATGGCTTCGGGGTAGCCAAACTCATTGACCAACTTTTCTTGTACAATCTGATAAGCTTTTGCTTCAAAGGCTGGAACATCATAGGTTGCCAGAGTATAATCCATATCGAAGCCAATTAACGATATGGAATTCATATTAAGAGTTCTATTTACAAAAATGCGATTTTCGCTGGAAACCTTTAAATCTGTCATCTTGAAATTTCCTTTATATTGTTCTGAAAGAGGATAGCATAAATTTTAATCTAAAACATATATTGATAAATTTTGAATAATCATGATATTTTGAACTTATTATGAAGAGGGTTCGGTTCAGCAGTTTTAACAAAAAAAGTTTTATTAAAAAGTTCCTGGATGAACAGGATTATAACAAAAAGGCCTTGCGCCAAGCAACCAAAGTCGCTTGCATAACTGGCGGGAAGAAAACAATACGCAAAATTGTTTTTTTTCCTCATCGCAATCTTTTTAGATTGAAAAACGGTGAAAGAATCAAAGTTAAGTTTGTTTTAAAATAAAAAAAGCGCCGAGAAGGCGCTTTTTTTTTTGTTATATTTATCAGGCTGAATCTATTTCAAGATTGTCTTCGAAGACAAAAAGATCGCCATCTATTACCAAAGCTTCAAGTTTGGATCTTATGTCAAGCGGATGACCGGAAAACAAAGCAAGGTCACCGTCGTAACCTCTTTTTATTTTACCGATTCTTTCGTCGACATTAAGAATTTCGGCAGGGGTTTCAGTGATAGCTTGTAAAGCTCTTTTTTCGTCGAGACCATGTTGAACAGCCATTGCTGCGGCAACTCTCAAAGTTTCAATCGGCAAGCCGGGATAATCGCAAGTTAAAGCAACCTTTACTCCTGCATCCATAAGAACTCTGGCACTTTCAAAGGTTTTTTCATTCATCTCATGTCGAAATCGAGGCATAAGAGAGGGACCTAAAACTACCGGTATCTCTTTTTCTGCAAGCTTATCGGCAATCAGATGTGCTTCGGTGCCATATTCAACAACCATCTTCAGTTCAAATTCTTCAGCAATTCTGATAGCAGTCATGATGTCTTCAGCCTTATGGGCACAAGCTCTAATTGGAACTTCGCCCTTTATCAGCGGCATTAAGGCTTCCATGTCGATTTCTCGATCCTTGGAAACTTTTTTGCTCTGCCTGGCTGCAAGATAATCCTGGGCTTTCATCATAGTTTCTCTGACAAGGGCAGACATTCCCATTCTGGTTGAAGATGGCTTTTTGAATTCTCTGGCATTATTTTTTGGCTTTTGGCCGAAAGTCATTAGAATTCCTGCCTGTTCGACAATCAGACCAACATCTGCAGAATTTCCATTGGTTTTAAGTATCGAACAGATGCCTGAAATAGGCAGTTCAGAGGCCGGACAAACCATACAGGTAGAAATGCCGGCGCGTCTGGCGTCTTCAAGACCCTTATCTCGCATTTTTATGCCATCCAGGGGTCTTAAATGAGGCGTTGTTTCATTAGCTTTTTCTTTGGTATCGTTAGCGGCAACTCCGTTTTCAAAAAGTCCAAGATGGCTGTGAGCGTCGATTAGACCAGGCATCAGGTATTTCTGATTACACTCAATAACCTTCTCAACGTTTTTATGAATTCTTGAGCTGACCGAAGTAATTTTTCCCTTTTCAACCAGAACTTTCTGGCCCGGAAAAAAGGCACCGCTCATAAAAATCCGGACGTTATTAAAAATAATTGACATTTAAAGCACCTTGTTACCATCGATGTATACAGTATCTGTATTGGATCTGGAATCGAGTGGGTGGCCATTCCAGACAACCACGTCTGCGTCAAAACCAACTTCAAGTTTACCAAGTCGCTTATCCAGGCCGAGTATAATTGCAGGATTTTCAGAAATAGCTTTAATTGCTTTTTCTTCTGCAAGCCCATGCTTGACACACATTGATGCAGCTACATTAAGACCTTCTATTGGTATTACCGGATGATCAGTAGTTATTGCAACGGTACAACCCTCATCCATAAGAACACCGGCGGTTTCAAATGTTTTGTGCTTTAACTCAGGCTTGGTCCGAGTAGAAAAAGTTGGGCCAACCACAGCTCTTGCTTTCCAGCGTCCAAGTTCTTTTGCAATAAGGTGACCTTCGGTACAATGCTCGAAAATCATATCGAGGTTAAATTCTTGAGCAATACGATAGGCGGTAATTATATCATCAGCCTGATGAGCATGGGCCCTTGCCTGAATTTTACCTTCGATTAATGGCAAAAGAGCTTCAAGTTTAATATCGCGTTCTTTAAAATCTTTGTTTTTTCTGCGTTTCTGGTAATCCTGGGCCTTCATGAGCCATTCTCTGATTACTGCAGCAGTTCCCATCCTGGTCGAGGGGAATTTTTTCTGTTCACCGTAGCAGTTTTTAGGATTTTCGCCAAAAGCGAACTTCATTCCGCAGCTTTCTCTGATAACTGCATCTTCAGCCACGTTACCAACCATTTTGACAATGCAGCATTGTCCCCCAATAGGATTAGCAGACCCGGGTGTTATCATGCAGGTAGTAATGCCTCCGCTGATGGCATCTTTGAAGCCCTGGTCGCGCATTTTCAGGGCATCAAAGGCTCTTACTTGCGGGGTAGCCAGGCCAAACGATTCATTGAAGTCTGCATCATAGTGACCCACACCTTCTTCTGCAAGGCTGATGTGGGTGTGGGCGTCGATAAAACCGGGCATAATAAATTTATCAGCACAATTTATCGCTTTTCCAGAGCTGTCGCTCTTTTTCTTGGAAGAAGATTTGCTTTTTTTGGCTTTTGTTGATGCAAGAGTAATTTCAGAGATCTTACCTTTTTCTATTACTAGCTTGTCGAGTTTTTGAAATTTTCCCTGATAAAAAATAGTACCTTTTTCGAGAACGGTTTTCATAAAGTTCCCCTTTCCTGGGCTACAAATTGGCTTTTCTTCTTGCTTTAATGAAAAGAGATTTTAGTAAACCCCTTAACCTCTTAAGCGCAATATAATAATATAATATGTATACTGATTTCAAGTTTTTTAACTTGTTTTCGTTTCCTTGACAGCCAAAAAATTTAGGAATATAATTCAAAAAGGGTAAAAAGATGCGGAGAATTTTTTTTATATTATCTCTGGTTTTAATTGTTGGCTGTAACAACCAGAATCATCCACCTGAAAACCTTGAAGAAGCAAAATCTACAACTGGTTCTCTGGCAGCATCTGCACCCGCAAAGGCTTCAACTGTTGCCCGCAAAGAAAAGCGCGAAAATGTTAAGATTTCTCCGCTCGAGGTTGCTCAAAAAGAATATCTTGCGGCCTATGATGACTATGTCAGACTTTTAAAAGAGAGCGGTCCTCAGACTCTTGAAACGCTTCAAGCTCTGGCCAATTATCAGAAAAAATATCAGCTCTACCAAATGTTACTCAAAGCTGAAGATGGCGAACCCGAAGTCAGCAACTGATAACGGTTTGTCGTCAGCTATGGTCAAGGAGCAGCAGCATTTACTTCCTCTTTTTTTACCGGATTGTATCTGTTTATTTTGTAAACTGCAATGAACATAATAATTCCGGCAATAATCTGAATTAATGTAATGGGGCGGTCAAAGCCTATCCACATTATAACTACCGAAGATACGGGGAAAAATAATTCCAGAATTGAAGCCATTGAGGCCGGAACCCATTTTAAGCCGGCGTAAAAAAAGCTGGTGGCAATAAAACCCGAAACAATCGCCATGTAAAGCAGGCTTCCAATAAGAGGGTTCTCATTATTGAAAACAACCTTGCTTTGCAGCCCCTCGCCGAATAGATAAGCGGCTGCAAGAGTAAAAACAGCACCAAATAAAAAACGATTGGACATAACAAAAGTCTGGCTGAATTTTTCTAAAAGAATTTTCCCCCAGATGGTGCCGCTTCCCCAGAAAAATGAGGCAAGAATGGCAAATGAAGCCCCGATTGCAATAGTTTTGCCTTCGCCGCTGAGGGGATTTGTCAGGCCAAAAGAAACAAAATAAGAAGAAATTATAGCAATAAGAGCCCAGACAAAAAAATGTCGACCAATTTTTTCTTTAAGAACAATGACTCCAAGACTCAAGGTGATTATTGGCTGAAGTTTTTGCAACAAGACAGCCAGAGCGGGATTTATGTAGATAAATGCGCGGGTAAAGCACAAGATTCCTAATGCCGAAGCTCCGCAGCCTACCAGTAAAAATAAAACCAGATCGCGGCGATTAAAAAAAGCATATTGTTTAAAATTTTTAATAATGATTGGTAATACCACAATCAAGTTTATCAGATGCTCCCAGGTTATTATGGTTAATACGGGTAAACTTGCTACAACAGGAGTCCTAAAAAATAAATCCGTGCTTCTTAGAATGCCGCAAAGTGCTACAAAAAATGGGGAAAGTTTAATTAACATAAGTGTGAATACCTTGTTTTGTTAAATATCTGATGCCAGGGTTGAGCAGTTTTTGCCACCTGCTTTGCTTTCATAAAGAGCTTTATCGGCATTTGTGATCAGAGATTGTTGATCATGTGCGTCATTGGGATATGAAGCGATACCTATGCTGGTAGTTATGTTTAACACACCGCTGGGATGATTGATTCTTATTGCGGCAATATTTTCACGTATTCTTTCGGCAGTTTGCAGGGCTTCGTCGGCTCTGGTTTCAGGTAAAATAACCGACATTTCTTCGCCGCCGTAACGACAGGGAATATCTACGCCGGTTCTGATCGTATCTTTTATTGTGTTTGAAACCTTTTTCAGAACTTTATCACCAATCTGATGACCGTATGTATCATTGAAATTTTTAAAGTCATCTATATCCAGCATTATAAGGCTGAGAGTCAAACCATAACGCCTTGCCCTCAAAAGTTCCTCTGAAAGCCTGGCCTGAAAATACCTGTGAACAAATAGCCTGGTAAGACCATCGGTAATTGAAAGTTCGTATAGCTTGTTATTTTCGATGGTAACGGCGGCCTGCGATGCAATAAGATTCAATAATGAAAGGTCGGAATCGTTAAACTGCTGTTTGTTTCTTTTGTTAACTATGTTTATTACGCCAATTGTGCCTTCTTTAAATCTTAAAGGGCAGCATAGTAAACTTTTTATATCTTGCACCGGTAAAATACTGCCAAAATTTCGGAATTGAGGATTTTTAAAGCCATCATTGCAGATTCTGCCAAGACCGTCTTTAGCTACGAGACCGCAAACACCATGCCCAAGTTTTACCGGAGTTCCCGAAGCAATGCGAAAGCGGCCCCCAGAAGCCACTTTAACTACAAGCTCATCGGTTTGATCATCAAGTAGCATTATTGAACCTCGTTCTGCCTCGAGAACATCAATTGAATGAGTTAAAACAAATTTGAGCAGCTCTTCTGAATCAACAAAAAGGTTAACCGCACTGCTGATTTCGAATAGAGTATTAAGCTCTTTCATTCGCCTTTCTTTAAGGTCTTTTTCTTCTTTTAAGTTTTGCACCATTTCATGAAAATTAGAGCATAGAATACCTATTTCATCTTTTCTAGATAGGTCGAAATCAATTGGAAGCTGCCCTTCGGCAATTTTAGAGGTAGTTCCTGCAAGATGGTTGATGGGGTAAGCAATATGCCAGGCCAGAACAGTACCGGTAACGAGAGCAAGTATTAGCCCTAGAATTCCAAATACCAGAAAGTCATTTTTTATTGATTGCCCTAAACGATTATATTCTGAGTCGGGCAACGCAATCTCAAGTCTTATGGAATTAGAAATTATGCCGGGCAGGGCGCGATCTCTGACAAAATAATAAGATTCCCCCATTAATTTAGTTCTGCCTCTTGAAAGGTCGGGATTTTGGGGAGTAGTTAAGTTTCTTCTTTTACCATACAGATCCATTTGAGAGGTAATAATTCGTTTTCCTGCAAATATAAGAGAGAATTCAGCACCGGTAAGCATTTTTAAATTGTCAGCAAAATTGCGGGGAAGCCGTTGGGCAAATAAAACACTCCAATCTGCTTTTTCCTTTAATTTGGTTATTTTTGCTGAAGAGAATACCCAGGCTTCATTATTGATTACATATAGATTTACATTAAGCGGGGTGTGACACATTGCCGGAACGATGTTTCCCAGAGATGTTTGCGGCGGGGTTCCTGCAGAAAATTCAGTGTTTTTTTTATTTTTAATCAATGCAATATAATCTAAGTCGGCTTTTATCAGCTGACTTTCAATAAGATTGCGGGTTTGGGAAGCAGGAAAATTGCGGGTTGCTGCTGAATAAAATTCGAAATCGGCAACTTTTTTTGTTTTGATTTTAAGAGTGTCTAATTTGTCTTCAAGGGCTTTGCGAAAAAGATTTAAAGCATAACCAATACGCATGTTAAAATCTTTTTGTGCAACCCGGCCGGTTTTATTTAATGAAAGGGCAAGCAGTATTCCCAGTGGAATTATAAGAATTACTGAAAAAGCCAGTAATATTTTAAACTTAAGTTTTCGGCTGCTGATAAGGTCAGTAAATTGCACGTTTTATCTTTACCTGCCCGTTTCTACGTCTAAGGCCGTTAATAAAACTTCTGCGAATGTCGTTTGAATATTTAAGTCGATTATAAGCTCTCAAATCGTAATAGCCTTCGCTGTATAAAGGAAAATTTTCGTTAAGAGCTACTTCATAAATGTTATCTGGATTATAGTTACTGTCCCATGCGATAATTTTGTTTTCGCCGGCTTCCAGTCTCTCTACCGAGAAACCTGAGAAGGCTATGGGAGTTGTAGCCGAATCCATACTGGCGTTAATTATTTTTTCAATTATTTTGCCTGGCAATTTAAGGGTTATTATTCCTTCTTTGCTTGCAAAATCTGATATAACTCGTGCAGGAGTAATAACCTTAAGCTCCTCCCTGGTTGGAAGAATAAGAGATGCAGGAATTAAAGCAAAATCGCTTTGAGTTTCAAGGCGGCACACTTCTGCCAGTAGTCTGGCATATTCTGAAGTTAATTCTCCGTTATGTTTAATGCTTTCAGGCAAAGTCGCAAGTTCAAAAGACAGTGCTTGAATTCGCAGGGTTTCATCGAGCTCTTCGAAATCTTTGAACCTTTTTTCAAGCTTGGGAGTTATAGATGCCTGATTTCGCAAATAATCTTCAAAATTTTCGCGCATTAAACCCAGAACCTTTTTGTCATCGGCGTGGTAAAGCTCTGGCCAGTCTTTATCGTTTTCAGCCATAAAATCATTAACTGTTAAGCTGTAAGTTTTGTTAAATTCAAGCGGAGTATTGTTAATATCAATTTGAATAATTCGGAATCCTGGTGGATTAGAGCTGCTGTAGATGCAGCTGATGCCGGAAGATTGCAGGAAGCCGGCATTGCCTGCCAGACCTTCTTCAATTAGATTTTCCAGTTCCCAGCCCTTCAATGAAAGAGTTACAAGATTATTTTCAAAAGGAAGAATGTTGTATAAAGTTCTTAAGGTGACCGGGCCTTCGTGGATTTCGCCCTTTATTCCGCCTGAATTTTGTAAGGCAATTTGGGTTTTTCCTACTTTTTTCATAGAGTCCGCTATCAGATTGCCCACC
>JBNJGH010000054.1:0-22170 GCA_051747585.1 Candidatus Rifleibacteriota bacterium | reverse complement strand
TGCCACCTGGCCTGACAGGGTCGATGTACCACGCAATGCGGCAAGAAGCCTTAGATACATGGATGACTACCTCCTGGTAAAACAGGGAGAAGTCTTTTACATTACCGAACTTCTTGCCAAAATTGAAGGCATAGAGCGTGGGCCTGCGGGTAATACTTCAGTTACAGGCGCAGTAAAGCTTGCCCGTGAAATGGACCAGGACCAGATTATAGTAGTTCAGGAAACCGAATATACAGGCGCAGGAAAGCATCATAACGCTCAGCTTGACTTTGCCCGCAATATGGGTGTGGAAGTGAAAATTGGTGATCCCGAAGAGTCTGTAAATGGTAAAAGTATAATTATTCCCAATACAATCGAGCATATAAGAGGTTCCAGGCAAAATATGAATAAGCTGCGTCTTTCTTATCTTAAGAATGCCCAAAAGCTTAGCCCTGCCAGTGAGTGGTCAGAAAACGATATAAAATTTGTTGCCACTGACGTAAAACAATCGGTTGACTGGGTTAAACAAAATATTTAATTTTTAGCAGATTGTTAAAAAAATGCTGTCTCAGCACTTAAAGCCGCTTATGGTTTATGCTGAGACAGTTTTTTTAGAAATTACTGGTTTTAATATTATTTAAAATAGAAAATATAAGAGTGAATAACGGCAAAGGTTCTTGCTCATAAGACGCTCATAGCAGGGATGAGAAAGAGAAATTTTTTTTTTCAAAAAAGTTGTTTGCTTTTAAAAAATATGATATTATTCAGACTGACGCAATTTATGAACGATATTCCCCCGGAATATAGTGAGTAAGTGTGCGATTATATTCCAGGAGAATGTTGGTATGAAACTCTATGTTGGTAACCTCCCTTACAGTGTTCGTGACGCTGAACTCGAAGAAATGTTCACCGCTTATGGTGAAGTTCTCAGTGCAAATGTGATCATTGAACGTGACACTAACCGTTCTAAAGGCTTTGGCTTTGTTGAAATGGCATCTGATGAAGATGCTCAAGAAGCAATGAGCCAGCTTAACGGTAAAGAATTCAGTGGTCGAGCCATCAAAGTTAACGAAGCGAAACCAAGGGTTGACAGACCAAGAAGGCCTCGCTATTAATTAGCTTTTTAACACTACCATCGCCACAGGCGATGGTAGTTTTTTTTTGTCAGGTTGTTGTAAGGTATAAGTATGAAATTACGCGAAGGCAAAACACTGATAGTTTTAATTGTTCCATTTTTGTTACTTGTTGCAGAATGTGTTTCTGCCGTATCAGCTGAGTTCCAGCCATTTGTTATTAGAATTACAGAACAAGATTCAGGTAAACCTGTACCGTTGATTGAGCTCGAATTAGAAAATAGAGCTCGCTTTATTTCAGATAATCAAGGAATAATAAGCATTATAGCCCCTGATTTAAACGGCAGGACGGTTCGCTTTCTGGTCGAAGGTCATGGGTATAATATCGGCAAAACAGATTTCTGGGGGCAGGAATCAATTTCGTGCCAGATAAAACCCGGCAAAACATTTAGCCTGAAAATAAAGCGTAAGCAGCTTGCCCAAAGACTTTATAGAATTACCGGGGCAGGACGTTATAATCATAGTATTCTGGCAGGCCTTACCAAAGGCATTCCTGTAAAAAATCTTCTTCCGGGAAATGTTATAGGTCAGGATTCTTTGATCGCAATCCCCTGGAAAGACAAGCTCTGGTGCTTTTATGGTGATACCCTTGGCTTGAACAGTTACAACTTTTCCGCGAGCTGCGCTACTTTACCATTAAAAAACAAGTCATACGATCCTGAAAAATTCCTGCCTTTAAAATACAAGGTCGATAATAATGGTTTTGCCAGACCCATGATAAAAACGGGTAAAAGTGGTTTTACCTGGATAGAATATGTATTACCGGTAAAAATTGGTTTTAAACGGCCTCAGTCTGAAGCTTTGCTTGCAAAATACGTGCAGCATGAAACTCTTGATAAAGTAATAGAATCAGGCTTTGCGGTGATGACACAGAATTCAAAGAATTTTAAGATTGTAAAAAGGATGAATTCAACCAGGCATCATCGCTGTAAACATCCTTTTCCGGTAAGAGTCGGCTCAGAAAGCTTCTTTTTGCTTTCCCCTTCGGAAATGGTTCGAACAAATTTAAAAAATATAGTTAATCAACAAAAGCAAAAAAGACTTTCAGAAGCATTATTTGCACCGATCGAAATTGACAGCGGCAAAAGAATTAAAAATTTCAACGGTTCTATTGTTTATAACAAGTTCATAAAATCATGGATAGCAATTAATCAGGGGGCTAAACCCGGCCAAATAATTTTTTCAACCGCAGATACGCCCAGCGGGCCCTGGGGTTTTGCTAAAACAGTAACCGAATTCAACGACTACAATCTTTATAATCCGGTGATTCACCCCTGGTTTAAAATTGATCAAGGTCGTTCTATTTTATTTGAAGGCACATATACCTGGTTTTTTTCGGGTTCAGAAGAAAAAACACCCTGGGCCGATTACAACCAGGTAATGTTTAAGCTTGATCTCACCCAACCTCAATTGAAAATGCCCAGGCCGGTTTATCTTATTACAAACCAGAATAACGATAAAGAGCTGGCCTGCTCAGAAGAATTGTATCAAAAAGATATATGGAATAAAGTAGAAGACATTGCATTCTTTGCATTTCCTCATAGCTCAAGCAAAGATCTGGTGAATCTTTCAAAGATAAAAGGAGAAGGTTTTAATTTCAGCGTTCTTAAATCAGAAGCGGTTACAAATTGGGGTAAAAGCTGGTTTAAACCAGAAATAGCAAAATACTTACGTTATCTTGCTTTTAAAGATAAAAATTCTCAAGAATTTGGGCTATTCAAAGAGAAACCTGCAGAAAATGAATACAAAACAGTTGGAATAGTGCTATATATATCTGATATTGCCAAAACATGGTCGCCTCAAATAAAAGCCGGTAATTGGAACGACTGGAGGAAGCAATGAGTAAGGGTTTTGCTAGAATAATTAAAGGAATTGAGACTTTGTGCGGTAACAGCGGAGATGGCTGGTACATAATAATTCAAGAAGCCGAAAGCGAAAAGTTTGTTCAATTTGCATTTGAAGAGGGTAGTGGGCTTATATTTGATTGCCCGGTAGTTGCCCTGGATAAAGAAGAAGTAAAAAAAGCCGAAATTTTATTGGCAAGGTATGGTATTAAAGCGGGTGATCTAACTGGTGGCAATTTTGTTTCTTTCAATGCAGAGCTTGGTAATGATATTAACAAAGCCGCAACTATAGCCGCAGAAATGTTTGAGTCTGTTTATGGAATATCTGATCAGGCAAGTTTTGATATAATTATAAATCGTTAAAACAGTCAGAAGGTCTAAAGAGGATATTTAATGGAAATTCTGGTTTTATTAATACTGATTTTGCTTGCAGCTCTTTGGTCGAGCGTCAAAAGATTAAAAGAGCAAAACAAAGAAATTACAGAAACCCTTCAGTTTCAGGTCAAGCTTCTTAAAGATCGATTGGATATACTTAAAAAGAGGCTTGATAAATATGAACAAACTGAACCACAATCTCAACCAGATAAAAAGACAGAAAAGCAAAGCGATGAAGTAGCTGATTTTTCTGAACTTTCTTTTTCTGACGAGCCGGTTAATAAAGAAGAGTCCGAAAAGGTTATCGACGAACAAAAAACAGGAGTAACAAAAGAAGAAGAATATGAATGGCTGGCAGAGAGTATTAAACGCAAGTCTGCCGAAAAACAGGCCAAACAGCCTGACGAGCCTGAAGCAAAGCATCTAGATGAACAACCTGAAAAAGTTTCCAAGCCTGCTGCTTCTGCCCATAAATCACCGCCAACCCCGCCAAGACCACCTGAAAACAATCAATTCGACTGGTCCAATTTCTTTTCAGAAATCGACTGGGAAAGATTTACCGGCACTCAGCTATTTGCATGGCTTGGCGGACTTGCACTTTTTGTCGGTGCAGGTTTCTTTGTCAAATATTCTATAGATAATAATCTTATTTCTCCGATTATGAGGCTTGTTGTTGCTGCAATAATCGGGGTTGGACTTATAGGTGCATCTTTCGTTTTCGATAGAAAAAGATACAATATATTGCGGCAGACTTTTTCTGCCGGTGGTATAGGCGTGCTCTATTCGGTTTTCTTCGCAGCTACTCTTTATTACGAGTATCTTGCGAAAATGCCGGGTTTTGCTGCTCTTGTCGTCGTATCGGTAGCAGCGCTTTCGTTGGCACTTTTTCACCGGGGCGTTTCTATAGCTTTTCTGGGTGCTCTTGGCGCTTACCTGACTCCTCTGCTTGTTAACACCGGCCAGGGAAATATTCTTACTCTGTTTATTTATCTTGTCATAGTTAATCTTGGCTTGTATCAGGTCATAAAACGACTTAAGTCCGGTGGTTTGTTGCTGTTTTCTTCATTGGGTACAATGGTAACCCTCGCTTTGGTAGCAATGTTTTCCAGGCCCTCTCCAATAACCTCGCATATAGCAATTACCTTTGCTGCTCACCTTGCTTTGTATTCTATTTATTTTTTAAAGCTCGAATTTAATTACAGCACCAATCGACTGGCTGCCTGGGCAGTAAGATTATCTACTTTTGCCATGCCGTTTGCAGCATTTGTCCTCGCTATTTATAGAACAGGCCCCTCACCATTACTTTTAATTGTTGCCACTGTAGCAGCGCTGGTTGTTTTAGCTTATCGTATCAGGTTCTTTTTTGAAGATGTCATTCCCTTGTCGGTTTTTGCTTTTCTGGTAACAGCTTGCTGGGTGTTTTTTCGCTTGAATCCTCAAATCAGCTCCTGGGCCTATTTGTTGTTTTTTGCCTATGGCATTGCAGGCGGCTTGGGGCCGGTTCTGCTTGTCCATAAATATGGTTTGAATCAGCAGATATTGAAGTGGTTTAAAATTTTTCCCTCAGCTTTGGCTTTGCTAAGTTTGATGGCGCTTCTAATCAATCCTGATACTGCATTTCTCTTCTGGCCCATGACCATTGGGATTCAACTTATGGGAATAGCATTAAGCCTTGTTTTTTCTGCTTTTGCCCCCTTATTTGTTTTAACCCTTATTCTGGTTTTTTCTGCAATTATATTTATCAGTAAGGCTTCGGTCATTACTTTTGGTCTTGCTTTTTACGCTTTTATTCTTATGGCCGGTCTGGCAATATGTATTGTTACCTTTATCTTTTTGCGCAATGCCGCCGCTATAGCTCAGAAGCTTAATTTCGAAACCCCGATAAAAGAAAACAAAAATAACCTCTCGGCCATTAATGAATGGGCTGCAGCTTCTCCAATTATGGGAATGTTTTTTATTCTTGCCGCAGCCTTTTTTAAAAGCCAACCGCTGAATCCCAACCCGGGAATGGTAACAATGTTCTGTTTTCTGGTCATTGCCCAAACTCTGGCAAGAAGATTAAATTATGGTTATCTTGGCATTGCTTCTTTGCTTTCGGCCGTGCTGGCTCAGGCTTTCTGGGTATTGCGCCCCGATCTTTTACTTTCGCACCACTTTACCGCATTGTTGTGGTCAATTGCCTTTTTTGTAATTGCTTTAATAATTCCATTTGTTGCTTTTAAAAATTTCGAAAAATACAAAAAGTCATGGATGGGTTGGCCCGTTTTTGAACTTTTACAGGCTGTTTTTATCGTTTATGCCGCCGATCATATCTGGGCCAGATCAATATCAGGCTTGATTCCTTTAATTCTTGCTCTTGTTAAAATCCCGGTGGTCTTGATACTCTTGCGGCAACTTGAAAAAAACACTGCCAGAAACAGTATTCTTGCATTTCATGGTGGAGCAATGTTGTTTTATGTTTCGGCGGTTCCTGCTCTTATGCTTGAAGCTGGCTGGCTTGGTCTTGTATTTGTTTTCGAAGCAACAGCTCTTCTTTGGCTTAACCGAAGAATCGAACATCCCGGATTACGCTATGTTGCTTCGGTTTTGTCACCAATAGGTATTTATCTAATTATTTCCTATTTCCCGCAATTAAAAGAAGCCGGTGGCATAAAAGTTTTGAATCCTGTAGTACTATCTGCCCTGGCAGGCTCCATATCCTGTGTTCTGGCGGTAAAGCTTGCCGGATATCCTGATGAAAAGCCTTGTTCATGGTTCAATATCGTAAAATATTTTAAATGGATTGCCTTTGGTTTTACCTTTTATTTCTTTAATGTGCTGGCTGTCGACATCTTTTCAGACGTAAAACACAATGTGTCATTGGCAAAAACAGGGGTATGGTTTGTATACGGTCTTATGATGCATAAATGGCCGAAAAAACTTGATAATTCTTATAGATTGGCCGGCCTGATTCTTATTTTCATTGGAATTCTTGCTTCAGTATTGTTCCCGTTCAGATACGCAGCAGAATTTGGCAAAATGGCTCCTTTGTTTAATCAGGTAAGTGCGCTTTATCTGCTGATCACTTTTATTACCCTCTGGTTACTTGGCCGCAAAAAAGTAGCAGAAGAGTGGCCGCTTTACAGCATTAACGAGATTCCCTTCTGGTCAGTCACGTTGGCTTTGCTATCTTTTGCCTATTTGAACATAGAGATTGCAAGCTTCTTTGGCAGTAAAGGATCAAGCTTCAGCTTGTTGACCCACGGAAGATTTGCTCAACAACTTAGTTATAGTCTTGGCTGGTTATTTTACGCCATTGCTCTGCTTGGTGCCGGAATCCGCTGGAACGCAGTCAGGGCAAGACAGGCTGCTCTTGTTTTAATAATTGTTACTTCGGTTAAAATTTTCCTTAAAGATTTGTGGTCACTCGGACAGCTTTATCGCGTAGCCTCTTTTATTGGCCTTGCTGTTATATTGATGCTTGTATCATATTTATATCAACGATTTTTATCCAATATGAAGGAGAAATAGCACTATGAATGCTAATTTTAACTATAAAATCATAATTCTTTTTATTTTTGTCTTTGTTTCTCCGATTGTTTTTGCTTCACAATGGTTAAGTCGTGCTGAGTTAGATGTAGTTGCAACGGGAACTGTAAATTCATTTCTTGAACCGGAATTGCATAAAAGTTTTATAGATGAAAATGGACAAATAGTTAACAATTGTCTTGATTTAAGCCTTTTCGGACCAGACAGCCAGCCCAGAGCACTTGAGTTATATTGGCGCGAATCTGGAGACCAGAGCCTGATAAGAATCAAAGCCGATAAAACGGAGTGGGAAAAAGATAACCAGCTTTTATGGCAGGCAGATGTCCCGAAGAATCACCTGATTAGCGGTATTCAAGTTAATTTGCCCTATGCTCCACCGGCTGCAAAAATGGAATTCCAGATCTTTTATGATAATAGATGGCACAGTGTTGCTACTGGAGCTGCCATACTCCGCTCCAGTCCACAGCAATTAACGGGAATTGTCAGAATAGAAACAGAAGAAAAAGTGGTAGAAAAGATCAGATTGCGTTTCTCGGGCTTTGACGAAAAATTCAGCCAAACGCCAATTAGTTCAGTTGACGTTTATGTAAAGGGAAGAAGAGGCGGAAAAGGATATAAGAATCTTACCAACTTTTTGTCTTACGACGTTATAAACAGAGAAAATGCCGATGAGTTGCGAATAAACCTGCCCGGAACATCTATTTTTATTGAAGAACTGATAGTTGAAACCTCTGCAATGTTTAAAGGGAAATGGCGCGTGGGAACAGAAAAGTTTGTTCTTGGCAGACCCGAATTCAATGAAATCTTATCGGGTGGCTTTGAAACGATGCGTCAGGATCCCCAGAATGTAGGTATTCCTGTTAACCGAACCTGGAAAAGCCGAAAGCTTATTCTTCAGTTAAGTCCGGCTGACCATTACGGAAAAATTGTTTCAATTAGTGCCCGATTTCGCTTACCCCGCATTGTATTTTCTGCAGATATATCCGGTAGATATCGTCTTGAAACCGGTCTTAATAAAAACCAAAAGATTCTTGAATTTGCAAGTGTGCTCGAAGGTCGGGCTCCAATGCAGGTGAAAAGCGGTGAAGTCGAACATAATAGCGATTACGAGGCAGAAAGTGTGTTAAAAGATATTTCTCTTGCCGGTGGTCCCTTTTCTGCTGATGGATACAAATGGAAAGCTGATGTGAATGTAGATAAGCCCGGGTTTTATCAGCTTGAATTATCTTCAAGAGTCTTTTTTGACAATTATTTAGACAGTCTGCGCATAGTTAAAGACCAACAACAGATCCCCTATTTTAGAGGGCGTTATTATAAGCGTGATTATCGGTTGAATTATAAAAAGGAATTCGATGCCCAAAAAAATCATTCAATCTTTTATATAGATTTTCCATCGGGCAAAAGAAACCCCGATCGGCTCAAAATAAAAACCTCAGGAATTTTTGACCGCGATGTTACTTTATACAAACATACTGCCGGCAAAGTCGGATGGCAGGTTTTTAAACGCTTAAACTTGCGAAATGAAAAGAACGAAGAGATTGTAATTGATTTATCTTTAAAGGATTTTCCGCAAAACCAGAAAAGAATAAAAATTGTAATCGATAACGGTAATAACTACTCTTTACCGCTTGAATCGATTGTTGCTGAAATCAATGTCCGTGATCTTTATTTTATAGCTTCAGGCTCGGGAAAATACCAGCTTTATGGTGGTGATAAAAACGCTGAAAGGCCAAGTTATGACCTTAAAATGATTCAGGATAAATTAGCGGAATTGTTTCCTGAAAAAGTTTCTCATTCAGACCTGATCTATTTTAATGGCTCCGAAACAAAAACTTCGCCGGCAGTTGCCATGAAGCCTGAAGGAGCACCTTTTAAGGGACAAGGTTATCGCTGGGTAGGGAGCTTTACTATGCCCGTCGCAGGTCTATGCCAGCTTAAACTTAATCATGAGGCTGCTTTAGATAATCATCGCGATTCAATAAGAATTGTAAAAAACGGTAATCAGATCCCTTATTTCCTCGGAAAACCTTATAATGAAGCTTTTGCTCTGTCTTTCGAGCAAAGTTACGACCGGGAAAAGAATATAACCACTTATAATATTCACCTGCCGGTTGCATCGAAGTTTTATAAATCTCTTTCATTTAATCTTCCGGGAACTTTTCAGCGCTCGATCAAAGTTAATTTGCCCAAACCCGGGAATCTTGGCTGGCGTGAATGGAAAACCATGATATGGAAGGGTGAAAACCCGAATAACAGCTTTTTACTATCGTTAAAGAATCTACCTGTAGGTGAAAATCAGCTTCAATTAGTTGTTATGCATAACGAAAACAGTCCCGTGGTTGTTACTGCAGTTAATGCGGTTTATTCTACTCAGGATCTCTTTTTTAAAGCCTCTCAGCCCGGTAGTTATTTGATTTATGGTGGAAATTCCAACGCCGAAAAACCGGAATATGATCTTGAGCTGGTGCGTGACGAGCTTTTAACCAAAGAGCCTCGAAAAATAGCACTTAAAGAAATAAATACTTATTCAGAACCTGCAGTGAAACAGAACATTAAAGATGCATTCAGTGAAAAAGGCTGGGGTCTTTATTTTGTTATGGGGTTAGTAACCCTGATTCTTTTAATTATTATTTATCGAATTTTTCCCGCTGCAGAAGACAACATGGAAGAAGACGAAAATAGCGACAAAGAAAAATAGTTTTAATTGTCGGGTTTTTTAGAAGGTTTTTTTTCACATTCAGGGCAAAGACTGGTGCTGAAAACGGTGCCCGAATGCTGATGAAAATATTTTTCTACTTTTTCCCAATAGCCATCATCGTTTCTAATTTTTTTGCAAATTGAGCAAATTGGTAAAATAGTTTGCAAACTTCTTACTTCACCAAGCTTGCTTTCAAGTTCTTTTATAAGCTTTTCGTTCTCTTCGTCCATCTGTTTTAACTTGTGTAAATTTTTCTCTCGTAACTTTCTTGCGCTTAGAAGTTTATTACTGACAAGCAAAGTCATTTTTTCAATCGTAAAAGAAAACAGGGTTATTAAAATAAATGCTGGAATAGTACGAATTTTGACATTAAATTCATAATTTGCAAACTGGGGTATGCTGGAACCGGTAAGAAATACAATAATCATAGCAAAGAGCATAATTAAAGTTGCATAAGTTCCTTTTTTAACTCCGGTTAGATAAATTGCAATCATTGGAAAAGGAAAAACCCAGACAAAAGAGGTTTTATCTATTCCACCCGTAGCAAAAAGAAAAACAAAAAAAAGTCCGACAAAAAAAATTGAAAGAGTTGCGCAGCGTTCAAAGTTTCTATTGTTTCGCAAATAAATAAAAAGCGAGCTGAAGATTAACAATGCAAGAGTATCTACGGCGGTAATGAAAGTGTTGCCGCTCCTAAATGTAATAATGCCGAGAATAAAGGTAAAAAAACTGCCTATTAGCAAAAACAGATTCAGTACCGTTATTTTTCGCCGGAGCTCGATATTTAATCTATCGTCCTCTTCAGGCGCCGGAAAACCTTTTAAAAAATTAATGAAATTTTTCATACAATCTTTCGGGCACTGCCGTTTTCTTCATCGTCTAAAATATCTTTGTAATAGATGTTTGCACAGTCCGGGCAAACACTGTGACTGAATTTTGTTCCGGAATGCTGGTTAAAATATCGTTCGACTTTTTCCCAGTAGCCTGTATCATTTCTAACTTTTTTACAACTGGAACAGATGGGCAAAATTCGTTTTAATTGTTCTGCTTCGACTATGGCTTCGCGTAGTTCGGTTATAATTTCTTTTTTTGCGTGATGTCTTTTTTCCAGCTCTTTACATGAATCTTGTAGTTCATCGTTTATTTGATGATATTCAAATTGCGCAGTTGCTCTGGTTGATTCGACTGCCCAGGCAAAAAGACAAATCAATAAGTAAGAAAAAGATATTCTAACACTCAAGCTAAATGTGTAGTTTGCAGTAGTTGGAACAATATTTTGCTCGGCAAACATTATAGCCAGGCTGTAAATAAAAAGCAGGAAGGAAAAAAAAATGCCTTTTCTGATTCCGAGAAGAAAGGTTGCTATTGATGGATAAGAAAACATCCAGATGAATCCGGTGTTGGCTTTCCCTCCTGTAGTAAGCAGATACGCATAAAAGATTCCGGCAATAACAACTGTGGGAATTGAAACTTTACAATAGTCGCTGGTTTTGCGCATAAAAATGACAATCGAAATCAGAGAAATAGACACAAGTGTTTCGACGAATAAAAGCTGATATAGTTGTTGCTTTAGAGCGATAATGCTTAAAGGGAAAAGAATTATAAGGCTTACAACAATTAAAGCATTAAGCATCCCAACTTGTCGAAGGGTTTCTATGTCGGTATTGTTTTCGTCAAGACCACTGAAAATAAAGTTCTTTAACAGCCTTGCCAGTTTATTTTGTTTTTTTAACATAAAAGTCCAGGTGCAAATACAAATTTGAGAAAACTTGAAGACTTTTATTGTTATTTGCGCGCCAGTCTAAGCGGAGAGTCTGTCGGTATACAATACTTTCTTGCCAGAATTAATAAGACAAAAGCGATAACGCTTAACAGAATATCTATCACGGTCAGGTTCGGAACCATGGTTTTTCTGGCTACTACAAAGGCAAGTAGCTCCAATACCGCCTCAAGGTCATGGGTAAGAAGAGTCCTGATCAATTCCAGGCAAATAACCAGAAGAAGTATTCTATTGATGATGTCATAGAGCGCTTCGGTTTTTGTCCAGTCATAGCTACCGGTTGAGGCAACCATCGTATAAAAAAATACCGCCATTGCCAATAGAATGGAAATAGCTAAGATACGTTCGCTCCATAACGTCGCTCTATGCAGTAACTTAGATATTCTGGTTACCCTGGGCATCTCTTTGTTCTCTTTTTTTATTTCGTTTGACTCCAAGTTCTCTCCATCTTATGTTATGACTTTGCTTAAAGGTTGTCAATCATATCAGATCCGTTAAAATACCATTTCAGAATAAAAACAGCAAGCGGGAGAAAAAATTAAGAATGATTATTTCAATCATAGCGGCCAGAGATAAGAACAATTTGATTGGTAATCGGGGTAAAATGCCCTGGCATATACCCGAAGAACTTGCACTGTTCAAAAAAATTACCATGAATAAAACTCTTATAATGGGACGAAAAACCTTTGAAGGCATTGGTAAAGCTCTGCCGGGAAGAAAGACAATAGTTTTGACTCGTCAGCCAGATGCAATGTTTGAAAAAGCTTTAACCGCTGAAAGCATGCAACAGGCTTTAAAAATTGCAGATGAATTGAATTTCTCCCAAGAAGTTTTTATAGCCGGCGGCGAAAGTGTTTACCACCAGGCATTGGTTTTTGCAGATAGAATTTATCTTTCTACTATTGAAAAAGCTTACGAAGGAGACAAATATTTTCCGGAATTTTCTTCTGAACAATTCAAACTTGTATCGAGCGAAAATTTTGCAACAACTCCTGCATTTACCTTCAATATTTATGTTCGAAATGCCGAAAGAAAGAATTCATGACTTTGGCCATACTTAAAAAATTGCCCTGAAAATTTTACAATTTAGGGTGGTAAAAATGGGCAAAACGAGTTACAGTCTTGGCATAAAATGAAATTATTAGTTCGAAAGGAATTGGTATGAGCGAAGAAAGAATTAAAAAGTTTGAAGCTCGTCGTAAAGAACTCGAAAAAATGAGCAATGATGAGCTTAAAGACAAGTTCTGGAGTTTATGCGAAAAAGTTGTTGAACCCATGGTTGATTATGGGCGTAATTTTACTTCGCCTTCAATCGAGCGTTCTGTATTATTGCGCATGGGCATAGATAGTATGACCTCTCAAGCAGTTGTAAATGTTGTCAAGGAAGCCGGATTGCTTGGTAAAGGTGCCGGGCATGTTGTTTTGCGCGTTTCAGAGAAAAACAACATCAAAATTCCTGAAGCGGCCCAAAAAATCGCCGAAGACAAAACAACTCTCGACAATCTTTTTTAAGTAGAAAGGTTAGGCATAATGACAGAAAAATTAAACCCCGAAAAAAAACTCGATATAGAAGAAATACTCACAAATTTAAAGGATTATCATCCTCGGCGCAAAGGTTGGACCTGGCGCAACCATATAAAAGATGGTTATAAGGTAGAAAAGTTCAATTTTAAAGACATGAGCGAACCGTTAAAAAATTCGGTTCCCCTGCCTGCTGCAAAATATTTTAATAACATAGATCCTCAGCCTAAACCTGTTATCAGCACAGAAATAGCTTCAGGTCGTTTTGAAGATGATATTCGTCGTATGAGAATGGCCGCATGGCACGGCGCTGACCATATTATGGTTATTAGAACAACCGGGCAAAGCCACATCGATGGCTTACTCGAAGGAACACCCGAAGGAGTCGGAGGGGTTCCAATAACCAGAAAGCAGATCAGAGCCTCAAGAAAAGCCTGCGATATGATTGAAGATGAAGTCGGGCGCCCGATTAACTTTCATTCTTATGTTTCCGGTGTAGCAGGTCCCGAAGTTGCTGTTCTATTCGCCGAAGAAGGAATAAACGGTGCGCACCAGGATCCTCAATATAATGTTCTTTATCGCAATGTAAACATGTATCGCTCATTTACTGATGCGGCAAATGCGAAAAAAATAATGGCAGATGCTCATATTTTTCAGATTGATGGTGCCCATAATGCAAATGCTACCGCACGCGAAGGCTGGGCAGTCATGCCTGAACTTATGGTTCAGCATGGTATCAACTGTGCTTTCTCTGTAGCTGTAGGAATGCCAAAGTCACAAATCGGGCTTTCAACTGTTCCACCATGTGCTCCTCCTTCACCAAAACTCTGGTATGATCTTCCTTATGCTGTTGCTTTAAGAGATCTCTTTAAAGAATTTAAATTCCGAGCTCAGCAAAATACAAGATATATAGAATCCGATATTGAAGAAGCAACTCGTACTCATGTTATTGATACCCTTATAACTGCTCTAACCCATTCCGATATTCAAAGTACAATAACTCCAGATGAAGGTAGAAACGTGCCATGGCATTATAACAGTGTCAGAGGGGTGGAAACCGCAAAGCAGACCCTGGTAGCTCTCGATGGCATCAAGCAACTGCTTAAAATTGATCGCGAAGGCCCCTTGGGCGAAATGGTAAGAGACCTCAAGATCAGAGCGATTTGCTTCCTTGAAGAAATGCTGGAAAGCGGCGGATACTTTGCTGCCGTCGAAAAAGGTTTCTTCGTTGATTCGGCCAAATATCCTGAACGAAACGGTGATGGAATCGCAAGAAGCGGTAAGGGTGGCGTAGGTATTGATACCATAGTCGAACGAGAAAAAGACTATATGGCACCGGTTTGCAGCAATTTTGGTCATAACAAACTGCCGGAAAATATTAAAAAGCCTTGTGACCTTATTGATGGTTGCACTCTGTGCAAACCAGAAAAAATTCATTACATAGATGAAATTGACCAGACTGACAACTGCAATTTGAGGCTCGAAAAAACAATTGAATACCGTAAAGGTAAATCAATTAAACCTGAAGTAGAATGGGCGGGTGATGGAACCGTTCTTGTTCAGATTTTCCTGCCCGAAGAGCTCGAAGTAGCCAAAGCAGCGGCCAATGAAATTGCTAAAAAGATGGGTTTGCTCGAACCCGAAGTTACCAATGCGCAGGTTATCCATCCATCAGAAGGCACTTTCCTTGAGGTGAAGGGTAAAGTTGATTTCTCGATTGATCGCACCAATCTTAAAATTCCTCCTAAAGTTCAAATGCTTTCAGAAGACGAAATACGCGAAGGAATCAAAAAAGCCGGACTTACTGTTGTTGCTGGAACCGTAGGCGAAGACGAGCATTCGGTCGGACTACGCGAAATACTTGATATTAAACACGCCGGAATTGAAAAATTTGGTGCTAAATATCATTATCTCGGCACTTCCGTTCCGGTTAGCAAAATGGTTGATGCCGCAATCGAAACCGGTTCCAAGGCCATTCTTATCAGTACAATTATCAGCCATAATGATGTTCATCGTAAAAACATGCGCAAGCTCGATGAACTTTGTCGCGAAAAAGGAATAAGAGATGATATTATTCTGATCTGTGGCGGAACTCAGGTTACCAGAGAAATAGCGCAGGAATGCGGTATGGATGACGGATTCGGTCGGGGTTCCAAAGGAATTCAAGTGGTAGATTCAATCGTTAAAACCCTTAAGAAAAAAGGTAAAATCTAAACTGACAAACAGGGCTCCGGTGCTTGCTGATGGCGACGCACCGGAGCTTTTTCTTATTCTGACAGGGCAATCGCACAAAAAAAATCGGGCAGACATTTCATTTTCATAAATCTACGTTTGCTCGCTTTTGTTAGCAAAAACAACGCTTGCGTATAGCAATTCTTGGTCAGCGACTATCAAATCATTTCAGAAAAGAATTTGCCTCACACCAAGCCTCAAAGCCACAAAGAAAATAACCACAGAGCCCTCAGAGAATCACAGAGAATCTTTTTCAGCCGTGGATTGTCCTTTGGACAATCAGCCGGCGGTTTCACCGTCCGGCTTTCACAATATTACTCAGCATTCAGAAAAACATTAATGCTTTTCTGAATGCTGAGTAATATTGTGAACATAGGCTGAAAAAGATTAAAAAATTGTCTCGGTGCACTCTGTGATCTCGGTGGTGAAAATTCTATATTTGACAGAAAGAAATAAAAGCAAAACTTTTGAAAACCAGCTTATAACGGTTCACTGAAAATTGCTGATTATTTAGATGAAACTGTCTGCCAAGAGTTAATGTGGGGTTCAGGATTTTAATGCAATTGCCCTGACTATTCAGAGAGATAGTTGAGGCAGCAGTTGGCCTGTGGTAGTATTGTTTTCCAATTTTTTTATGCAGAAGGTAAATTAATGAGCATGAAAATAGAAATTTTAACGCTTGAAGTCGGCAGTACCATTACAAAAGCAAATGGTTTTGTTAAAACAGATCACAACTCTCTGAAGCATGTAGCTCAGGGGTTTGCTTCGACAACTGTCGAGCAGGGCAATGTTGGAATTGGACTCAAAAGTGCTATTGATGACCTTGAACAAAAGTCTGGTGCTGACAGCGATAATGCCGAAATTTTTGCAAATAGTTCTGCTGCCGGCGGTCTAAGGGTTACGGTTCATGGTTTAACTTATAATATGACTGCCAGAGCGGCACGAGAGGCCAGTCTCGGTGCCGGAGCAATAATAAAAATGGTTACTGCCGGTGATTTAAGCGAATTTGATCTTGAAGAAATAGAAGAAATTCAGCCTAATATGATCGTTCTGGCTGGTGGAGTTGATTTTGGAGCAAAAGAAGTTGTTTTACAGAATGCCATAAAAATTGCTTCGCTTGACCTGCATGTTCCGGTTGTTTATGCCGGTAATAGCGCTTTGAAGCGAGCGGTTGCCAATATCTTCAAAAAAACAGGTGTAGAGCTTTTAATTACACCCAATGTTTTTCCTGATGTCGACGTGCTTGAAGTTGAACCGCTGCGAAAGAAAATGCAGCAACTTTTTTCAAAAAACATTATTCATGCTCCGGGTATGCACAGACTCGAAAGTCTTACTGAGCGCCAGATTATTCCGACGCCAGGAGCTGTTCTAAAGGGGGCAGAATTGTTTGCCGAGGTAGCCGGTGATTGCCTGATAGTTGATGTGGGTGGTGCTACTACTGATGTGCATTCTGTAACCGAAGGCAGTACAGAATTTGCCGACAAACTCATAGATCCTGAACCAAGATGTAAACGTACCGTCGAGGGTGATCTCGGTGTTTTTGTCAATGCCCGTAATGTTCTTGAATTGGCAGATGACGAAATCTGGATGCAGAGAGTAGATGACATTAAAGCAATGCCTGCAACCGAACAGGAAAAAGAAATTACCAGGTGGTTATGTAAAAAGGCAGTTGAAGCCGGCGTTAAAAGACATGCCGGAGTAATTGGCGACCTTTTTACTCCCTCGGGTAAAAAACAAATTATTAGAGGAAAAGATTTATCCGCAGTAAAATGGGTTATCGGAACAGGTGGGGCTCTTACCAGAGTAGATGGAGGCGAAAAAATACTTGAATCGGTTTGCACCGGTCCGGCCAGATCTCTTTTGCCTAAACCCGATGCTCAAATATTCCTTGACCGAGATTACCTTTTTTCCGCCCTGGGAACTATAGCCATTGAATACCCTGAACTCATAAAAAATACTTTTGAAGATTGGATTAAGCAATATGAACAGCTTTAAAGATATGCAAACCAGAAGGTTTAAAACTCCCAGACTCGAAATTTATCCCGAGCGTATCAAACAAAACGCAAAAGCTGTAATAAAACAATGCCATCAAAATAAAATCAAAGTTGCCTGCGTTACAAAAGTAGTCTCTGCTCACCCCCGGGTTGCCCGAGCTCTTGAAGAAGCCGGTGCCGATATGCTGGCAGATTCCAGGCTTGAAAATATCGAAAAACTTAGAAAGGCCGGGTTTAAAGGGCCGTTTCTCTTATTGCGCTTACCCTCGATTTCAAAGGCTCATGAGGTTGTCGAACTTGCAGATTATAGTTTGAATTCCAGCTTTAAAACTTTAGAAGCCTTATCTGAAGCAGCTTGCCAGAAAAATTTGCTCCACCGAGTAATTATAATGATTGATGTCGGCGATCTGCGAGAGGGTACCTGGCCAGCCAAAGCTCCTGAGCTGGTAAAAAAAGCCGGTGAGCTCAAAGGTCTGGAAGCTGTTGGACTTGGCTGTAATCTTGCCTGTTATGGAGGTGTTAAACCTTCGGCTGAAAACATGAAGTTGCTTATAGATACAGTCGAAAAGTGCAGAGAGTATAGCGGCCTGGAGCTGCCGGTAATTTGCGGTGGCAACAGTTCCGGTTTGCCAATTATGCGTGAGGGCAAATTACCCGAAGAAATTAATTTATATCGAATCGGAGAATCTATAATTCTTGGTCGTAATGTTACAGATCGTTCGCCCTGGCCAGAAACCAGGCAGGATACCTTTGTTACTGTGGGCGAAGTAATAGAGGCAGAAATGAAACCTTCGTTACCAATCGGAGATCGAGGTCAGGACGCTTTTGGCGAGACTCAGGAATTTGTCGACCGCGGAAACAGAAAAAGAGTTATTTGCAATTTAGGCCGTCAGGATGTATTAGTTGACGGCATAACCCCAATCGATGAGGGAATTATTGTTCTGGGTGGTTCGAGTGACCATCTGATACTGGATGTGCATGACAGCCGGTGTGAATATCAGGTTGGCGATGAAATTGGCTTTTATCCCGATTATGGTGCTTTACTGGCTCTTTCTACTTCAGAATATGTGCATAAAGTTGTAATTGAAGGTGAGTAATATGCTTTATCAGACTCATGTACAGGTTCATCTTAATAACATTAGATATAATCTGGAAAACATAAGAAAAGCTGTTGGTTCTGAAAGAAAAATTTTAATTGCGGTAAAAGCTAATGCTTATGGGCATGGCGCTGTAGAAGTTTCCAAAATGGCAGAAAAAATCGGAATCGACTGGCTTGGAGTAGCAACAGTCCCGGAAGGCATTCAATTGCGTCAGGCCGGCATCAAACTTCCTGTTCTTAAGTTCAGCCCTGTTTTTCCTGAAGAAATGGCAGAAGCGGTTAATTCTGAACTTACATTGACTGTTATAGATCTTGAAAATGTAAGAACTCTCGAGAAAACAGCAGCAGAACTGGGAAAAACAGTCGATGTTCATATAAAAATTGAAACCGGTATGGGCCGAATCGGAGTAGCGCCTGAAAATGCAACCGAACTTACCAGAGAAATAATAAAAAATTGCCCGCATTTAAAATTGACCGCTGCAATGACTCATTTGCCCGTAAGTGATGAAGCCAATACTTCATTTACCGACCGCCAGATTTCCAGATTTAAAAAAATTGTCAAAGGCATAGAACAAGAGCTCGATTTTAAATTTGATCTTGTTCATTGTGCCAATTCCGGAGCAGTTCTGGCCCACTCTGATGGTTGGCTTGATATGGTGCGCCCCGGAATTATGATTTACGGGTTTTACCCTTCCAATGAGACCCCCCAGACCATAGATCTGAAGCCAGGTTTGAGTTTCAAGACCAGGGTTTCTTTTATTAAGAAGGTGGAAAAGGGTACATCTATTGGCTATGGCAGAACCTGGATTGCTCCTGAAGAAACCTGGGTAGCAACTTTTCCGGCTGGTTATGCCGACGGGTTCAATCGACTTTTTTCCAATTCAGGCAGAGTTTTGATTAATGGTAAGTCTTATCCTGTGGTTGGCAGGGTATGCATGGATCAGAGCATGTGTAATCTTGGCAAAGAAACAGAAGTCAAGGTTGGTGATACGGTTACCTTAATTGGAAATGATAAAGAAGAAGAGATAAGCGCTTATGAATGGGCCGAAAAATTAAATACTATTACCTATGAAGTTACCTGTCAGATTAACAGCAGGGTTAAGCGTTATTTTGACCCTTTTTAAAGCAGTATAAATTCAAAACATAAAAAAAATATCTTGAATCACAATTAATTAACTAATAGAATGGCGCGCAATGGCAGTAAAAACAGTATCCCCGGAAATTATAGAAAAAATACTCGAAACCCTTGGTCTTAAAAGATTTTCGCGACCCTACGCCGCACTTATCGATCAGGGAGACTTTGGTTCGGTAGCAACTTATATTCCACTTTTTCCCGATGAATATAAGAAATTGCCGCCGAATCTTCAGGCACATGTTTATCTAATCGGACCAGGCCAATATGGTCTTATTTGTTTTTTGCCAAGAACCTTTGAAGCCCCTGATAAAGGTAAACCCACAGAGGTAACTACCACTCATAACGCTTGGGGTAAAATGGTTCGTGTAGCTTATAAAACTGATCGAGGCGGCGAATTTGAGACTGAGCACAGCATTAGAAGAGATAAATTGCTTGCCTATGCTAAAAGAAAAAAACTGCCGATAACCAATTCAGTTAAAATATCTTCCTGAATAATTGGAAAGGAAAGCTATGCAAATTACATTTCACGGTGCTGCCGGCTGTGTGACCGGTTCGAATTATTTAATTGAAACTGATAAAACTAAATTTCTAGTTGATTGTGGTATGTTTCAGGGCAACAAAACTTTAAGAGAAAATAACTATAAAGATTTTGCCTACGATCCTGCCAGTATTGATTTTGTTCTTGTCACTCATGCGCATATCGATCATTCGGGACTTTTGCCCAAGCTGGTTAAGCACGGCTTTAACGGCAAAATTTATACCACTGAGCCGACAATAGATTTATTGCAATACATGCTTCCTGATTCGGCGCATATTCAGGAAATGGATGTTATGCACAAGAATCGCCGTAACGAAAGAAAGGGACTGCCGCAGGTTGCCCCCATTTATGATTTTGAAGATGCAGACAAAGCGGTTTCTCTTATGAGCCCGGTTAAGCGCTATGAATTTTTTGAACCTGCAGAAGGATGCAAAGTTAAATTTCATAATGCCGGTCATGTTCTTGGGTCTTCATTTATCGAAATTTTTGTAAAAGAGAATGGCGAAGAACGCAAACTCGTCTTCTCAGGTGATCTTGGTGAAGATGACCATCCAATTGTTGAAGATCCTGACTCATTTAAAGAAACCGATTATCTGATGGTAGAATCTACCTATGGCGATCGATCCAGAGAAATTGTAGAAAAAGAAGAGCGTTTGCAGAAATTGGCAGAAATTTTTCAGAATGCAATTAAAAGAGGCGGAAATATTTTGATCCCGTCATTTGCCCTTGAAAGAACTCAAGATTTATTGCATGACATTTTAATTCTCAAAGAGCGTAAAGAAATCCCGGGTATTAAAGTGGTTATCGATTCTCCACTTGCCACCAATATTACCAAAGTTTTTGTTAAACATCAGGAATGCTATGACCAGGATGCTCGCGATGTAATGAAAAGTATGGGCGGTCTATTCGATCACCCTGACTTTAGATTTACAGAGTCTGTTGAAGAATCCAAAGCGCTAAATGGTCAGAAAGGCATAGTTTTGCTATCTGCTTCAGGCATGTGTACTGCAGGGCGTATCAAGCATCATTTGAAGCATAATCTCTGGGGAAGCGAAAATACGGTAATATTTGTTGGCTATCAGGCCCACGGAACCCTCGGACGCTATATTTTCGAAGGCAATAAAACCGTACGAATTCATGGTGAAGAAGTTTCGGTTGAAGCCAAAATTGAGCGCATCGATGGTTATTCAGGGCATGCAGATCAGAAAGGTCTGTTAAACTGGATAAAAGAAGTCGAAAAAGTCAACGGAAACGTGTTTGTTGTTCATGGTGATCAAGAAGCATCAGAAGAGTTTGCCCGTTTGATTAAAGAACAGAAGGGCTTTGATACTGTTATTCCTGAAATAGGGCAAACCTTTGACCTGCTTGAACCTGTTAAAAAAGAAGCTCCAAAAGAAATCAAACCTGTAGCTACCGGAGCAGGGCTTCCAAAAGAAGCAGCCACCGGAAAAGATTCTCACAATCTTTATGCCGAACTCATGCTTAAACTGGCTGACTTTATGCGTCATACAGACGACGAGGATAAAAAGCGGGAAATTCTCGAATCACTTATGAAAGAGCTCTAATTTTATAATTTAATTAGTTCGCTACAAAGCCCGGGCTTTATTGTCCGGGCTTTGCTTCTATTCTGAGGTCTACATCCTGCGGTGTGAAAAACATGCTGGCTTTGCTGTTGCCAAGCTTGTCGATGTACTCAACCTTTTTAAGGGTGTTAAAGATGGTTAACTTTTCTTTCTCTTTTACTGAGCCGCCCAGTTTTTCGAAAAATGTTGCAACCTTTGCTGCTTCAGCTTCTCCTGCACTTTCGGCCTCTTTTAAAGCATTTGCTTTTTTTATTTTAAGCAAATCAGCCTTTTGCTTTTCAATATCTATGTTTCCTTTGACCTGATTCAAGCTGACTTCATTTTCGCTTTGCTGTTTTTGCAAACGATTGAGTCGATTGGTAGTTTCCTGAATTATTTCCTGCAATATCTGTTGGGTACTTGCTTCTTTACAGGTCACCGAACGAACTTCCACTGAGTGAATTTTGACACCCCGTTGCTGATAAAATGGGTCATCTTCATTGATGATAGCCGCTCTTACAACATCGTTAAAGCTATCGAGAAACTTTTCCAATGGCGATTTAGAAACCGACTGAATAATCATGCTCCGGGCATGTGAGCAAATATCGCCGGGGGCGTCGTCTGTAGTTCTTACCATTTTATCAACATTTTCAATCTGCCAGAAAAAGGTTACTCCAAGTATCAGTTCGACGTTATCTTTGGTGCGCACACCAAATTCATACCACATAAATTTTGGTCTGGCGTCTATATGA
>JBNJGH010000053.1:0-22396 GCA_051747585.1 Candidatus Rifleibacteriota bacterium | reverse complement strand
ATTTTCGGAAAATGCACCAAATAACAATATAGCAAACTTTTCAGATGATATTACCTGGTATGCCTATATACAGGATTTAAAAATCGAGATTCTCATTAACACAGAGGGATCCCGCAGCGAAACTCAAGCCGGAAAAGCAGAAAGAATGACTTTTTCATTTAGCTGCTAAATAGAATATTTTAGAAAGTTGCAGAAAGTACGCCAATGACGTATAATAAAGGTATGGAAATCATAGAAACTTCTGTTTTTACCGCTTTCATTACCAAGCTTCTGTCTGATGATGATTACAAAGATCTTTAGAATGCGATGATCAGATGTCCGGTTGCCGGTAATATTATCAAGGGCAGCGGGGGCTTACGAAAACTGCGTTGGAAATCAGGGCAGAAAGGCAAACGCGGCGGAAGCAGAATTATCTATTACTGGTATAAAGAAATGGAAGCCATTTACATGCTTTATGCTTATGCAAAAAATCGCCAGGAAGATTTAACCCGCGATCAGCTCAAAATCTTGAGCAAGCTGGTAGAGGAGGAACTCAAATGAAAGACAGTGACTTTAACAATCTGGTGACCAGCATCAAGGAAGCCGGAAAGATTCGGCGCGGGAAAAAGAAACCAAGCAGAGTCTTTGAGATAACTCCGCTTGATGTGAAGCAAATCAGACAAAAACTTCAGAAGACTCAACAGGAATTCGCGCTGATGATCGGCATAAGCGTTGCCACTTTAAGAAACTGGGAACAGGGCCGAAGGAAACCGGAAGGCCCGGCAATGGTTCTGCTGAAAATCGCTCAGACCAACCCGGAAGCAATCAGCCAGGCTTTATTAAATGCCTGATTTTCTTTTTTAACGAGGAAATCGAGGGACACCTTACTCGATTATAGTTCCAAAAATAACTTTCAGCCGGAAGTCCATCTTCTGGCTGAATAATGATACTGCAGCGAGTCACTATGACAGTCTTATTTTTTATGCAGTCTGCTGATTTTCGTGTTGTGCCAGCAATGCGTCAAGTATCTTGAAGACCGAGAACCACCTGTTGATTCCGAATTTGTCGGCACACAAACAACTGTTCCCTGCCATAAAGGTCGCGATCATTCGCCGAGCTCGAGTTTTAACTGTTCCATTCTTTGTTTTACCTGACCGCTCTCCAGCTCGCTGAATTTTTTTGGCAGAAACCTCTGGTCAGTGCATTCTATCACTGCTGCCAGGTCCATGTATTCAAGACGCTCTGAATGGCTCATTGGCCTGTAAGTTTTCATTGCTTCATTTATAAAGTGGCCGATTTCTTTTGCATCAGGTTCGTCTGATTGAAGCTCATATTGGCGCGAAGCCATGATAAGAATGCCTTCCATTTCATTTCCGCCAATATCTAAGTCTTCGGGAAAGTCGGGAATATCTTTGGGCTTAACTTCTATATTATTTTTGCGGGCCAGAGCAGCAAAAAGGTCTTTTTTATCCTGGGCGGTCTGTGGTGCAAAAAGAGGAATGTGAACATCGAGACGGCCTACACGTTTGAGATCGACTTCAAGCAGGTCGGGCCTGGAGGTAGCAAAAATCCAGAAGATGCGTCCGCGGTTTTTAGTGTCGGCCATTTCTCTGGCGAGCATTGCATAAATTCTGCCTGAAACGCCTGAGTCTCCTGAACCTGCGCCGCGCTTCCCGGCTACCTGGTCGGCTTCATCGATAAAGACAATTACCTGACCCATTGCATGTAGAATTTTAAAAATAGTTTCGAGGTTGCCTTCGGTTGCGCCAACCCATTTGTCGCGAAAATTTTTCAGTTCGACACAGGGAACGCCGGCTTCACCGGCAAAACATTCAACAAGGTAGGTTTTACCTGTTCCTATACGTCCGGTTATGAGATAGCCCATGGGCAGAGCTTTTAATTTGCCTTTTTTCATTAGTTGGGCATCTTGTCGCAACCAGGCTTTGGCTTCTCGGTGACCGGCAACGGCGTCGAGAGTTCTGGTCGATTCGACAAAGACAATGCGACCACTTGCCGACTTCTCTATCATTTCTTTTTTTACTTCGCGCAGATAGTCCATGGTGATTCGGCGATTGTTTTTTACTGCACGTTCTATGAGGTTTTGAACATCGATGCAGGAAAGTCCCTCAAGCTTTTGTGCCAGAGATTCCCGGTCAACATCGCAAAATTCACTAAAATTTTCTATATTGGCTGTAATTGCCTGGACGAAATTAAAAACCTGCTCTGCATCAGGCAGATCGATCTGAATTTTAGCAGAACGAGGATTTTCTACTATCTGGCGGTTCATATCGTTGAGATTTTCTGCTATCAGACATGTAGTGACGTATGCATTGTTAATATTAGGGTCAGAAGCCCAGTCGAGCATTCTGATAAGGGTTTCCACGGATTCTGAGCTGGTATAGGCTATGTCTGATCTAGGCAGCAGATATTGTGCATATTCTACAATAACTGCAATTCTAATCGGATTAGATTTTTTATTTCCTTCTTTATCTATGGTAGTGCGGTTAAGGCCATAGCGAATGAAACGGTCAATAATGGCCAGAGCACGTTTGGGATCTTTGGGCAAAGCATTCGCAGAAGCAATTGCTTTGTGTCCACTATGCCCCATAGATAATCCGGTATGATGAAAACTGTCATAGGCTTTTAGAAAATTGAAAAAGATTTCTCCGCCTTTGGTGGTTCGTATGCCATGACCGCGATCATAGCACAGAACAACTTCGAAGGGAGCAAACATTATGTTGGACAAAAAATCTTTTAATGACAGGCATTCCAGTTGATTTTGCTGCTCTGATTTGAAGCTTACCCAGTCATCGATATTACCATATAAAAGGAATTGGCTTATGGAGCCACTTTTAAAAATTTCGGCCATTTCTCTGGCCCAATCTGGATAATTAGCCATGATACAAATCCTTATCGTTCTAGTTCTTTTTGTGGTGGCGGAGTGTTGGTTAAGGGCTCATTTATGTCAGCGGATTCAAAATCATCAATTGGTGGCCCACTTAGTTTTCGCAAAAAGTCTGAATGAGTATTGAGCCAATCCTGAGTTTCGCCGAGGGTTGAGTTGATTTTGTCGATATTTGACGAGAGGCCTTCCGGACTGCTGTCAAGAGCGATTTCTTCTCTGACCAATGAGAGTTGACTCTCAATGCGCTGTAATTCCATTTCGACCAGCATTTCGTTTTCATGGGCATTGGTAAGGTTCTCGAGCCTTTTATGTTGAATTTCTATATTACTTTTTAAAGATTTTTCGAGTGCCGGACTGAGAGATTCTGTTTTGAGCTGTTGCTTGAGTTGGTTAAGCTCTTTATGAATTTGAGAGGATTTGGTTCGGGCAAGGCTTTCTTGAATCAGTTGCTTGGTTTTTAGCAGTTTGAGAAAAATTGTAGGTAGATGATTAAGGGTGTCTTGCTTGCTTTTGTTTAAAAAGCTTGAGGTTTCATCAAGATTCCAGTCCATGAGTTTGTTAATTTCAGCAATGTTGCTGTTAAGTTTGCTAAGCCGTGATTGCAGCGGCGGTTCAAGTGAAGATACAATTTGCTGCATCTTATCGTTTCTGGTTTTTTGAACCTGTTCATATTGCCTGGATTGAACGTATTTTTGAAAGCGGGGGTTGGTTGAAAGATAATAAAGATAGATTATTTCAAGCGCTGCGCCGGCGAACCAGAAGCCCGGATTACTGAATCCGAGAATAAAAGTGCCGAGAATAAAGAGCTTATTCACAGGAATTTCGCCCATGCCTTTTATGTCGAGACCTGCATTAAAGGCTTCGCTTAAATAATCTGAAAAACCAGGTTGGAATTTCTTTTTTATCATTTTGTATTTATTCCACCAATTTTTATAAATTCATCGGTTATTTCTTTAAGAGCTGCTTTGAACTTTGGTCCTTCCTGAACCTCCAATGGCGATTTGTCAGCTGTTTTGCCAATGGCTTCGGGAGGAATGAGAATTTGTTTGTTGAGCCGACCGGGGGAATGGGTAAACATGAAAATGCGATCGCTCAAATATAAAGCTTCTGCCAAAGAGTGAGTAATAATGAATACTGTTGCTTCAACTCTGTTCCACAGGTCGGTTATGAGTTGCTGCATTTCGATTCGGGTCGGCTCGTCAAGGGCAGAAAATGGCTCATCCATAAAAATTATTCTGGGCTTGAGAACCAGGGTGCGTGCTATTGCCACTCTTTGTTGCTGGCCACCCGAGAGTTGATAAGGATACTTGTCTTCGTGACCATAAAGGCCGACTTTAGTTATCATATCCATTGCAAGCTGAGTCATAGTTCTATCAGAAAAACCCAGGCTCTTTCGGTTCAATTCAAGTCCGAATTTTACGTTTTCTAAAACTGTAAGATGGGGAAAAGAACTGTATTTTTGAAAAATCATACCCCGATCGCGCCCCGGTCCGGTTACGGGTCGATTTCTTACCAGAATTTCGCCTTCAGTCGGAGGGCCGACTTCCTGGAATCCTTGAATGAGATTCAATACGGTTGATTTGCCGCAGCCTGAAGGTCCGATAAGAGCTATAAATTCACCAACATCTGGCAGATCTTCAATTTCGAATGATACGTTGTCGAGAGCTACGAATTCGTTATCAGTGCCCTGATTAAAAATCTTGGTAACATTTTTAAACGAAACAACGGGGGCAAATTCTCTTTTGTCGGCGATAGGGGGGCAATGAATCAGGCCCGTTTCACTTGTAAAAGTTTTCTGTTGTTGCTGAATAGAATGCTGTTTTTCTTTTTTCTCATCCAGACGCACTTGATCATTTCCAGCTGAGTCAGGTCGCATGATTTCTTCTTTGTCTGCAGGTTTTATTGCTTCAGGGTTAGTTGGCTGGGCATTAAGGTTTGGCGGGCATTTGGTGGCATTTTTATTTTCCGGAAGATGATAAAAAAGACCGATAAATTTTTGCCAGAAACTTTGTTTTTTCTGCTGTTTAGTCATCTTTCCTGACTCCTGTAAGGGAATAGTCGGTCTCCGATTTTTTCCCAGATTTTGTCAGTTATAAAAGCCATAATAACAATTGCGATCAAAACTAAGTAAATATCTTCGCGCGGGCCTCTTCTCTGACTTATGAGAATTAATGCGCCTACGCCTTTGCTACCCATGTCGACCATTTCAGCCAGAATAATATAACCCCAGCCTATGCCAAAGCCGAGGCGCATTGCATCATAAATTTTCGGCAAAGCTATAGGGAGCATAATTTTATTCAAAATCTGAAATTTTGTTGCCCCCAAAGTATAGCCGGTTTGTAAATAAACGTTATCTACCTCTTCAAGGGCTTGAACAAATAATGGAAGCAGGTAAATCGCAAAACCAAGGGCAAGAAACATTACCTTTTGTTCTTCGTTTGTTCCGAAAAAGACCATAGTAAGAGGCACTAGAGCCGGAATTGGCAGATAGGCACCAAAAAGCATCAGCGGAGAAAAGAAAGCTTTAAATTTGGTGAAAGTTCCCATTAAAAGCGATATTGGGAAAACAATAACAAATGCTACCAGAAAACCTGCGCCAACTCTGAGAAAACTGTAAAGAATGTTTGTCAGAAGTTTGCGCTGGGTCCAGAGTTGGGGTAAGGATCTGAAGGTCTCCCTTGGACTGGGAAGGGTGGTGGGCGAGAAAATTCTGGACTCTACTACCTCGTATCGGTAGGCAATATTCTTATAATTTGACGGAGTCGCGGTCTCTTCTGTAGCTGGTCTGCTCTGGCTATCTGCGGATAGATCTACTGTTCCGGCAGATGTCTGCTCTTCAGACTCTTTTGCCTGAGAAGCTTTTACTCCTTCAGGAGCAGGAACAAGGACACCGGGGTCAAGGGTTAGTCTGATAGAATTTCCCATGGATCTAATGCCACAAAAAGTTACATCGTATTTTTTGTCGTCTTTAATCAGTAGAGTGACGGATTTATCATTCTTGGAAATATATTTGATTTCTGCATCGTCTATTGTGTAGCGAACACCATCGGGAAAAGATGTTCCAAATTCCGGCATTGATTCTTCATAACCTGCAAAAGTTCCGGTGGGCAGAGTTATTATTTCCTTGCGCCCAGTGGTAACAGCAACCCAGAGAAAAAATATAAGTATAATGGGAATCAAACCCAGCACTATTTTTTCAGTGGTTTTCACCGGAATTCTTATGGCAAAAATATTTTTGCAGAGACTTTGTAGCATTACTTATCCCTAAGACTCGGTGGGCCCGAAGGCCCACCAGATTTGTTATTAATTGCTTTCAGGTGGATATACCGAGATTTCAACTCTGCGGTTCAATGCCTGATTAAGTGGACTTGCCGGATCTGCAGGTTTGTCCCAGCCGGCTCCTTCGACTACGAATTTTTTTGGATCAAATTTGAATTGTTCGATCAAGGCCCGTTTTACGGCTTTTGCGCGTGCCAAACTAAGGTCTTTAACAATTTTTTCAGGGATTTTTCCTTTCATCGAGCTGTCGGTATGTCCTACTATTGCGACAACTGCGCGGTCATAAGAGCCTACCAGGCGTCCTACTTTTTCCATGGTTGCATTAACATTCGGGTCATAGAGTGTGTTCGGTATGGGAACTCCAGCTTCATCATGTGCAGGTTCGTAAATATTTGCGGAGTTTGGATAGAAATTTATTCTAACTGTCTGAGTAATAATCGGAGCTTCGGCATTAACCTTTTTATAAGAAGTAGGAACAAATTTACTTACATATTTATCTTTGTGATGTTTGAATTTGCCGTCTTTTTCAAGATCCTTGATTATACTGAAATCCATTACCTGGTTAAAAGGTACCGGATCTTTTATGAGGCCGGCCTGGTGATAAATGAAACAGATGTTTTCCCAGGTACGTTCAAAGTTCGTCGGATTATTGGCATTGAGAAAAAATTCTTTGTTTTCGGCAAAGTTTGTTGAATGGGCATCGGCTTCCATGGCTTTAACATCTTCGATTGTCATTCCATATCCGTCAGCCATCCACTGAAAGGCTTTGGATTTTTTTGTTTTATTGTCAAGCATATCCATGCCTTCAAAAATACCTGCAACCAGGCCTTTTACTATTTCAGGTTTGTCGCGGGCAAAGTCGGCTCTTACCGCCCACACATCTGCAATGAGTTTGTTTGCTTCTTCTGTGGTTGTTAGAATTTTTGTGCCGGCTACTTTTTCGGGAATTGTATAAATATCTGGTGCCCAGCTTACGCAGGCATCAATTTCCGGATTTGAAACAAAAGCTGCAGCGGCTTCAAAAGCAGTAGAGGTATATTTATGTTCAACTTCGTCCAGACCTATGCCTGCGTTAATAAGCAGGTTGCTGACAAAATATTGAGACGGGCTGTTTTGCGCATAAGCAATCGTTTTGCCTTTAAGGTCTGCCACGTCTTTGATCTTAGTTCTGCATACAATTCCGTCGCCACCACTTGACCAGTCAATTTGTTGATAAACTCGAGGTGCGGTGCGGCTGTCTCTCATTAATCCAGGGGCAAAAAGAGCGATCATATCAAGGGTGCCCCATAAAACATGGCTGTTTCCCGAAGCATAAGAGTCGCGGGCTGCCACAGGGTCATCAATAAGTTTAAGGTCTACTTTAAAACCATATTTTTTAAAGAAAACACTTTCTTCGTTAGGGGCAAAGCCATGGTTGGCGGCAATAATAGGCAGCCATCCGGCCCATACGTTGATTGGAAAAACAACGATTTTTTCTTTTTCATCCCATTTATAACCTGAGGTGCCTTGAACTGCCGGCAGGGTTTCTCTGGGGACAAATTTGTATTCTTTTGCAGTAGTAACCGAGTTTGCATCAGGCGCTTCCACCTGAATATTTTCTTCGGCAAGAAGAGAGCCGTTGGATGCAAAAAGTGCAAAAACTGAAAACAAACAGATAATTTTAAAATAATTGTTCATATATCCTCCGCTTATTAATTCTTTTCGATTGGGCCCATTCCGCGTTCGGGGACAGGCTCAGATTCGACGTCTTCAGGGGTTACTGTGGTCTCCATGTCATTCATGGCCATAAATTCAGCCAGGGCGGCATCGCCCAGAGCTTCCTGTTCATTTTCTTTTATTTCAATAGAGGAGTTGTCGTAAGAACCAGAGGCAACGCGGGCTTTTCCTGCAGCTTTATCGCGACGTTCATTCACCAGTTCGGTTACTCGGCTTATGGTGTCGCCGCTTCCGCCAATACCTCCTACCATTCCTTTCGCCATTTCCTGTAATTCTGCCTGGGCTTCGAGCATCTCAGTTTCACTGACAAGCGCTTGAAGTTTTTCAATCTTGGCCTGAGCTTCGCGAACAGCAACGTTTCTGGAACGTTCGAGGTCTTGAAACGTCTTTTCAGCAATTTCAAGCTGTTGCTGGTTTTCATCAAGTTGGTTCTTTACAGTTTGAAGCTGAAGGGCAAGTTGCCCGGCAACTCTTTTATTGCCTGCTTTGATGTTGGCGTTAATTTTGGCGGAAAGTTGCTTTTCTTTAGAGTTAAGTGTTTTGATCTGGCGCATAAGTCTTTCAGTGAAAGCTGCGTGATTTGCCAGATTTTCGTTAAATCTGGAAATCTGATTGCGCAAATTCTGCTTTTCAGCTTCGATTAGTGCTTCGGGGTTTTCTGATTCCAGTCCTTTGATAAACAGACTGAAAAATCCACGAATTAAATTTTTAATTCTTTCGAACATTTTTCAAACTCCTTTGAGACTTATCTTTCGGGGGTAAAGACCTGAATCTCGACTCTTCGGTTAAGAGTTTGATTCAAGGGGTCGCTTGGATCGGCCGGGTCATCCCAGCCTTTGCCGGTTACTACAAATTTATCTTTGGGGAAGTTATATTTTCTTATAAGAGCGTTTTTAACCGCTTCGGCACGATCATAAGAAAGATCTTTAACAGCTTTTTCCGGAACCTTGCCCCTCATTGAGCTGTCTGTGTGCCCAACGATTGCAACGGTTGCTCTCTCATATTGGCCAACCATGCGTGCTATTTTTTCCAGGGTAGAATCTACTGATGGGTCATAGAGAGAGTTCGGTATTGGTTGGCCAAATTCATCATGCTCAGGCTCATAAACATTTGCCGAGTTCGGATAAAAATTTATTCTGATAGTCTGAGTCAAAACCGGAGCTTCGGCGGAGACCTTCTTATAGCTGGTTGAAACAAATCTGTTAACCTGAAGGCTTTTTTGGTCCGGGAACATATTTTTAGTTGAAAGTTCTTTGATGACAGAGAAATCAACGACTTGATCGAACCTTACCGGAGTGCCTATCAGCCCCAGTTCCCGGTAAACAAAGATAATATTTTTCCAGGTTCGCTCAAAATTGGTCGGATTATTTTTATTTAGGAAAAAGTTTTTATTTTCTGCAAAGTTAGTTGGATAGGCATCAGCTTCCATAGATTTAACGTCATCTAATTTCATCCCATAGCCTTCAGCCATCCATTGAAATGCTTTAATTTTCTGAGTTTTGTTTTTGAGCATACTCATGCCTTCAAAAATACCGGCAACCAGGCCTTTGATTATTTCAGGGTGGTCTTTGGCAAAGTCGGCTCGGGCGGCCCATACGTCTGTTATCAGGCGGTTCGCGTCGGCTGTGGTGGTCAGAATCCTTGTGCCGGCAAGTTTTTCGGGAATAGTGTAAATGTCGGGTGCCCAGCTTACACAAGCATGAATGCTATCATCTGATACGAATGCAGCTGCAGCTTCAAAGGCTGTAGAGGTATATTTATGATTAACTTCATTTAATGGAATGTTGGCATTCAAAAGCAGATTGGTAATAAAATACTGTGAAGGGCTGTTCTGGGCATAAACAATCGTTTTGCCTTTAAGGTCTTTTATTGATCTGATATTGCCTCTGACGACCACACCATCGCCGCCACTGGACCAGTCAACCTGCTGAAAAATTCTCGGAGAAGTTCGACTGTCTTTCATGAGACTGGGGGCAAAAAGGGCTATCATATCAAGGGTTCCCCATAAAATATGGGATTCGCCGGAAGCAAAAGAATCGCGGGCAGTTACCGGGTCATCGATAAGCTTTAGATCGACTTTAAACCCATATTTTTTAAAGAAAACGCTTTCTTCGTTAGGGGCAAAGCCATGATTGGCAGCAATAATAGGTAGCCATCCATACCAGACATTTATTGGAAAAACGACAATTTTTTCGTTTTTATCCCATTTGTAACCGGAAACTCCTTTTACCGGGGGTAATGCTTCGCGGGGTACATAAGAATATTCTTTTACGCTTGTAACAACGCCTGATGAATCGGGGGCTTCCACCTTTATTTTTGGAGGGGATTGATTGCCTGTCCCGGAAGATTGACTAGATGAAGCCTGTTGCTGGGTTTTTCCCTGATTTTGTATGTTTTGTCCTGATTTATCAGAACCTGATGGAAACAATTTGTTCCTCAGATCCGGTGAAAATGAAACGGCGGCTGCAAGAATACAGCCGATTATGAAGACAAACATAATGAATTTGCCTAGTGGCGTAGGGCCTAGATCGTTGCTCACAATATCCTCCTGCTATGATTGTCAGATGCGCCGATGGCTCAAAATAACTACTTTAAAGACTATTTATAATAACGATTTTTTTCCGGGCAAAGCAACCTTTTTTCGATTTAGTTTGCATTTTCAATATGATAACAAAAACAGGCTGCTATTCATAGTTCTAATAAACCGACAAGCCCGGCGGAGCATCTGAGTTTAAAATTAAAGAGTTTTTGTCGATATAATGTTGATGAAAAAACTTTATGTGTCATTAATATTGATAATTTTTATAAATATTGTTGCTTTTCCATCTAACGCTGCTATTGGTCCGACCCTGCTTATGGATAAAAATCCTGATGGTCATGAGTATACAATGGGCATTGGGCCAACAATAACCTATAAAAAAGTTTCTGGACCTCATGATTTTGGTGGAGACACAAATTTATGGGGTATTAGAGCTTTTGCGGGAAGATTGAGAGATCCGGCAATCGGGCTTATGTATCGGGCCGGGACTTTAAATGGAACCAGTCTAGAATTTGATATGGAAATGGGCGGATTAACCCTTGAAGATTCATTCAGAGAAGATGCCAGGGTAAAATGGCGTGCGAGTTTTGGCGTTGGAGAATATAATTTAAAGACCTCGGCATCCGGTCGCGAATTGAACTCGGGCTCATTTGCTTTCATTGAGCCGGTAATAGTTGGAGTTTTGCCCTTGTCCCGCCATATAGTTCTGGAATTTTCGACTGGCTATACGTTTGCCAAAACAACAGGTGTAAAAATAGAAGGTCTTATGTTAGAGGCTGAATTTCTATTTGGCCGGTTTTAAGATTTTTTGAGATTATACAGTTTGTCTGACCTGTCGAATGCGTCTCTGTAGTTAATATCAACATTGCAGATCATATCAAAAATCAGCAGGGCTTCATCTGTAAGTTTTGCTTTTTCAAGCGCAATTCCTGTACGATAAAGAATATCTTTTGTATCTTCGCTCATAAGCTCAATGTCTATATCAAGAGTATCTATAATTTCTTTGGCCAGAAGAGGTTGCCTGGTTTCGATATAGGCATTGATTAGAAGCAAACCCACATCTTTATGTCGTTCCGAAGCATAGACCGGGCTTAGTATTTCAATTACATCATTCCATTTTTTCTGACCTGAAAGCTCTCTTGCTTTTGAAAGCTGGTTAAAAAATTCGGAATCATTCTGGTTGTCATGGTTGTGGCTGGCAGTTTGAGGTTCGGGTAGTTCGCTCTGTTGATCGCTTTCAAAATCGTCAAGACTGTCAAGACCTTCTGGTTGCTGCTTTTCAGGAGAAGCGGCTCCTCCGAGTTCTTCAGGAAGCTCAGTGGCAAATTCATCAAGCAGAGAGTCGGGGTCTGCGAATGGATCAAGCTCTGGCAGCTCTGTGGGATCCATGGCCATGCCGGAAATATTTTCTTCGTTTTTCCTGCTATTTTCGGTTTGTTTCTCTGAAGCCGGTTCTTCTTCATTCTCAGAGTATTCTTCTTTAAGAAAATCTGGTACGGGAATTTCGGATTCTTTTTTGTTTTCTTCTTCAAAACCTTCGGGTGGAGGTTCGACAAAGCCTTCTATATCGACATCGTCGCTATTAACTTCCTTGTTTTCTTCAGTTTCCGAGGGCAGGTCGGGCATTGGCAGATCCTGATCAAGGGTTTCAATTTCCGGGAGTTCTGATTCAGGCGATTCTGGTTCGTCGGCCATCCTTTCAGCATCTTTTTTCAGGCCATTGAGTATTTCAATTAATTGTGGGTCGTCGGGTGATCTTTCCAGAAAATTTTCGTATTGTTCAATGGCTTCCTCAAGCATATTCAGCTTTTTCATTGAAGAGCTGTAGACAACGTGGATTCCCATGTTGTTAAGATTTTCATCGAGAACCTTGAGACATTCTCGGGCAGCATCGGCATATCTTCCGGCCTTGGCATAGTTTCTCGCTAATAGTTCGCGAAATTCGAGTCTATCCTCTATTTTCAAGGCTTCCTCAATTACCGTAATAACTTCATTGCCCATGGTTCGGTTTTGGCAGTAACCTTCAGCCAGTGCGAGCGTGATTTGAGGATCTTCTATGCCGGTCTGGTAATAGGTAAAAAGAATCTCCATGGATTCGACCGTATAGTTACGGGTTTCGGCGTAGTGTTTGGCAAGAATTTTAAGATATTCTGTGTTTTCGGGATTTTCTCGATAAATAGTTTCATACATGGCAATAGCCTCAGAAGAGGTGTCATTGCATGCAATTGATGCCCTGGCAAGATAATTCCAACCCACGGGGTTGTCGGCAAACCTTTCGAGCAGCTCTTTAGAATAATCCTGGCACTTAACGTAATTTTTAAGATGAAAATTTGCCTTGGAACAAATCTCGAGCATTTCGCGCTCTATTTGTACCGGCAATTTCTTGCTGAGGGCTTTTTCTGCCATAGAGCAGGCTTTCTGGTAATTTTTCTTGCCAAAAGCTCTTCTGGCCATGTTTTCTGCTTTAAGGAATGCTAAGGTGATTGCTGGCAATAAACGGAGCAGAAAAACAATTAAAAAGAGGGTGGCGAAAATACCCAGTCCGATGTGGATCCATAGTTTATGGAGGTTGTAAAAAATCAGATATTTTAATTTATTAAAATCTGCTTGATTTTTAGCATAATCGATTTCATTTTTTTCGAAATTATTAAAAAGCTTATCAGCTTCTTCGAAGCGTTCAAGTTCAAATAGTATTTCAAGTTTTGTCCATTCAATATCGCGCTTAAGCAGGGGATCGAGATCTTTTTCTTTAAGAACGACATCAAGGCTTTTCAGAGCTTTCTGCAAATCAGGATTATCTTTGAGCAAGTATATTTTGCCAATATAAAATGGGGCCTCAGGGTATTTTTGTGGCTCTTGTTCGTATGCTTCTTGTATTATTGGCAGAGCCTCTTCATATTTTTCAAGCTCATAAAGGTTAAGGGCTTTTTTATAGCGTTTGAAAAGGTCGAACTTCGCTTCGAGTTTTTCTTTTAACTCATCTTTCCCGCGTACGCCGGGATATAATGAAACAGCTTTTTCAAGGTTGAGTTTGGAATCATTGTAATTATGGCGGTTAAATTGTTTAACGGCCTGGTCAAGCCAGTATTCGGCTTTTTTTATTTTTTCATTTTCGGGATCTTCTTCTATTTCAGTTGGTTCGGGTTCAGGTGCAGGATCTGTTGAGGGATCCTCGTTCCCATGAGCAAAAGGCATTGGGCGGTCAGTTAAGTCTGTTGTGGGGTCTGTATCAATTTCAGGTAAGTCGGGAAGCTCATCCATGTCGGGCTGGGCATCGGTAGACTGATCCTCAGGCTCATCCGGGGGCAAATCGGCATCATCGATATCGTTGATGTCGGTTATTTCGACACTGGAGGGTTCATCGGGTTCTATTGGCGTTGGAGGTTGGGTTGGGTCATTAACAAAGGGGCTTTCTGGAGCCTCAACTATCTTATCGTCACCGGCAATAGGTTTTGCTCTTTTTAAAAAATTGGTGTTTTGAACAATTTTTTTTGCGGTTTCCACGCCGTAGCTTTTGCAGGAATAAAGAAACTGAAAGTCTGCAAAAACAACCGGGGATTGAGTCATGCTTTCGATAGCTATCCCCATCTGGTCGAAAGCCTGGTTTATGTTTCCTTTTCGGAAAAGGATTTTGGCAAATACATAGTTTGCCATTGCCCCTGAATTATTGGCCAGGGATTTGGTTGCATAACGGGCAGCAGCGTCAAGTCTGCCTTGATGAAAACAAATGTCTGCCAAAATAGTAAAGATTGCAGGGTCATCAGGATTAATTTCAGCCTGCTTAAGCAGACGCTTTTTGGTAGGTGTGAGCAGATCTTTTCTGAGTTTAAGTAATTTTGGGTCAAATTCATCTTCGGCTACTTCCTGTTTAAGGAGCTCCATGTAGGCTTCGCCATACATGCGTGCTGAAAGAAATTTTCTTAAAGTTGCGTAATCCTGGTTGAGAGCAAAAACTTGGCTTCCAAACAAAGAGAATACAAATATAAGAAATGAAGCCAGTCTCCATTTCCGGTGTAATTTTTTTTGGTTTGCCTGTCTTCTAATCAGCAATCGAAACCTTTCTCAACTTAGGCTTTGCCCACAATTCTGGCAGTAATATTCTTCTGTACTGTTAATTGTCTGGCAATGCGGGCATAAAACCTGATTGTTTGCGGGCTGCTCATTTGAAGCCGGAGCTACAGAAGAATTAATTGATTCAACAACTTTTTGCGCTTCTCGCAGGCCGTTTTGGAAAGCAACATTGTAAGGGTTGTTCTGAAGGAAATTTTTGTAGATTGCCAACAGGTCGTCGAGCTTGTTTTGTTTATGATAGGCTTCAAGCAATACCTGATGCACATATTCATTGTTTACATCGGCGTTTATAACCTGTTCACAAAGTTGCAGACATTCGTCAAACTGTCTCAGCTTCAAATGAATTCGTGCAACACCGATCAGAAATTCAGGTTCGGGTGAGCCATGCTCCATCATGCGTTGGAAAACTTTAATTGCTTTTTCATCGCTGCGACCTTTTTTGAGGTAATATCTTCCAAGTGGTTTAAGTACTTCCGGGTTATTTGGGTCAAGGTTGAGCCATTGTTCAAGTATTTTGACTCCATCCTGCGAAAGATTTTGTTGTTTAGTATAGTGAGACCCCAACAGGGATACCAGGGCTATATTGCGGCTGTCTTTTTTATACAAACGCAAAAGTTCTGGCAGGCTTTCGGGAGAAACCATTTGACTTCCGAGGTAGGCATAACCAAGCCAGGTGTGAGCATCTTCATCATTCTGGTTAATTGAGATAAGGTGCTTGCATTCGCCAATGGCTTTACTGTATACGCCTTTTTTTAAATAAGCCTGTGCGAGAATTCTGGAAATCAAAGCTCCGTCAAAAGGAGTTAAAATTGGCAGTCTTTTGATTTTATTAAGTTCGTCAATACATTCCTTGAGCATTTCTTTTTTAAGATAAGTTCGAGCTCGTTTAATAGATGTATTCTTATTGTATTCAGGAAGATGCTTGTAAAGGGCATAAGCTATCCATAATAACAGAGCGATTACAACAAGCGGGAGATATCTTTTCCATTTTGAGGAGCTGGTTTTTAAAAGTTTATCTTTAATTCCAGGGTATCCGGGATCAGTCTGGTAGATTTCATTATAATAATTGAAGGCTTGTTCTGTTTCGCCTTGTTCATCAAGTATCGAACCAAGAACAAACTTTGCGCGATTGTTGTCCGGCTGTTTGGTTAATTGATAACGGGCATTGGAAAGTGCTTCTTCTGTATTGCCAATTTTCCAGTATGCTTCAGCAAGATAACTTGGAAGCTGAATATTGTAATTTTTAGGCAGCTTTTCAAGGTATTTCAAACTTTCTTCGTAATCATAGGCATTTCTTGCTTCAATTGCCTTTTGCCAGTATTCTTTGCGTCTATCTATTTTATTGATTTTAGCCATTTCTTTTTCGAAGGCAGATTTATAATGATTTAGGTTGTTGTCAAGTTCTATTATGGCAAGCCCACGTCTAAAAGAAAGACTGGCATCTTTGTAATTGCCTGCATCTGAAAATCTGGTGCCTTTGCTTAAATATCCCTCTACCAAGCTGGCACGATCGGACGATGACCTTGGTAATCTGGTAGCTCTGCCCAGTGTTTTCATAAGATCTTCTTCTTTGGCGACAGCTTTTTCAAGCAGCTTTTCTGCTTCTTTATTTTCCGGGTTGGCAGAAATAACATATTCAAGCATATCTCTTGCAGAAAGCCAGCTTCCGTTAGCGATCATTTCTTTTGCTTCTTCAAGTGCGCCTCGGGCTTCATCTTTACTGACAATTTTGGATAACTCAGATTTGACCTGGTTGCTGTAAGGATTGATTTCGAGCGCTCGTTTTAGAGTTGAAATGGCTTCCTGAGTATTACCGACTCTTTTTTGTTCGTTGGCTTGTTGCAATAAAACGCCAATAGCCTCGTCCTGCTTCTCGTCGATTTCTTTGAGCAGGCCCTTGATCTGTCCGGACACTCCAAATGTATATTTCGTGGCATTTGTTGCATAGTTCTTGGCAGCAACAAGATTATTTCTGGACATTTCAACCCGGGCAAGATTGTAATATAACTCACCCATTGGTTCAGAGTTGTATCTGGTTCTAAGCTTCGGGTTCTCGTCGATAATCTTTTTTCCGAGCTCTGTTGCTTGTTCGAGTTTATTTTCTGCTACCAGTTTATCAAAAATCTGAATACCAATAGCCACTTCAGCAGGGTTAACCTTTATAATTTCTGCGCGAATTTTGTCTGCTTCGGATTTTTTTCCAGCTTTTACAAGCCTTTTCAGCTCATTTTTTAAAGCTTTGGCATAAGCTTCTGCGTATTTGGGATTGTCGGGTTCAAGATTGTAAGCTTTGCGCAGAGCTTTTTTCATTTCAACCGGTTTGTTGCGAAGTCGAAGAAGCTTGGCGGCATTGAAATATGGCTCGGCCCAATCAGGCTCAAGTTGCATCGCCTTTTTCAGGTTTTGAATGGCTTCGCGATGATGGCCGCCGCTAATTGCTGTTAAGCCATCGTGATTAAATTTGCGTGCCTGAGATGATTGAGCGCAAAGCACTGAGCTCAGACCGATAAAAAAAAGTAAAAATAATGCTGAAAAAGAGTAAAATTTAAAGCGGTTCATTGTCTCCTCGTCTCCTCAGGGTATGACCGCTTAACAGTCTAAGTTATTTTTGATAGTTTTGCCAGTGCTTTTAGGGCACATCTTCGCACATCAGGGTCAGAGTCGTTGGTCAAGTATTGGATAGAGTCGCTGAATTGAAGCGCTCCAATTTCGCCAAGGGCCCATGCAGCAGATGCACGCATCTGTTTGTGAGTAGAATGTAGCATCTGTTTAAGAGTGAGAACCGCTCCCATTCCACCCAGTTTCCATAGTGCTGCTGCGGCATTACTTCGAACCCTGTTATGGGAATCATGCAGTAGCGGAAAAAGTAACTCAGAAAGTTGTGGGTCATTTAAAAGGCCTACAGCCTCGACTGCATTGGCTCTAACTCTACTGTCTGAATCTTTGAGTGCTTTAGACAGTAGAAGAACCGCCTGGGGTGAAGCTGCCCGGCCAAGGCTCTTTACCATATTCGCCCGCATTCGGGGATTTTCTTCTCTAACAAATTTTTCGGTCAATCTGGCAATTGCCAGGTCTGGATTAATGTCCAGTGCTGTAGCGACTATCTGATCTCTTATTGATGGCTCATCTTCGCTGTTATATGAATCAATCAGTTGTGACATAATTCTGGAGGAACCAATTTTCCCTATGCTTAAGACTGCTCGATTGCGGACTGTAGGTGAAATATCATTTAGAAGTCCTACCAGCAGCTCAAGAGATCTTTCTTCTTCAATCTCGCCGAGTATGTAGGCAACCGATGATCTTTTTCTTGAATTGGGCGATCGAAGCTCTTCGGGCAGGGTATTCAGACCAAATCTGATTCCCCTTTCCCATAAGGCTTTAATTGCATTAGCTCTTACTCTGTTATTTCTATCAGATACAAGAACTTTTAAAATTTCGACAACTTCAGGATTGTCGATTTCTCCGAGCGCTTCAACTGCATTTGCTCTGACTCTTTCATCAGCATAATTTAAAAACGCCCTGAACAGTGGTAGAAATTCGTCACTGTGAAAAGACCCTATAACTTTTACTCCTGTAGCGACAAGAGCAGAGTCTTCTTCTCTTTTAAGAAAGTCACAGACGGCATTTTTTACCATTGGGCGCTTTTGTCCGGCCAGCGCATTAAGGGCTTCGCTTTTTAAAATAGTATTTGGAGATTCAAGGTATTCAATAACGAGTTCGACAATTTCCGAACTGGTATACTGTTTTACAGCTTTTAATGCTGCGATAACAATTTCAGGTCTTCCATCTTTTAGCCCCTCAATAATAAATTCTTCCAGGTTGTCTACTTTGTCTCTTATTGCGCATTTAAGGCAAAACAAGCGAACACTTTTGTCTCTATCCTGGAAAAGTTTTTTTAAAGTTGGGTAGTCCATCATTATTTATTCCCGCCTCCATTAGTATTTTCTGATAAGGCGACTTCGAAGGCCCTGTCTGTATTATCTGTATCTACTATTACAACATGATCGGGAAATACTGAAGCAAGCTGGAAAGGACTGCTTTTGAGCATTGCACCGGTTTTGGTTAGAAGCAATCTGCCGGTTGATTTTAGAATTGCAACTTTGTCAGGCCCGAGGGAGAAAAAACCGTGGTAGCTTATGTCAGGTCTGACAACTGTTTGTGCTATTTCTTCTTTCATTTCGGGAATAATCTGTATCGAATCGTCTTTTTCTGCTTGAAAGATGTTTCTCTGATTGGATGGAAAGGGATATTGCTTTGACAGCTGAAACCTTTCGTTAATTTGGTTGCTCAAAGGAGGATAAACCGGCGGCCTTATTGGATCGGGCATTTTTATCGGGGCTTTTTCCTGAGATTTTTCAGGAGACTTTTTGCCCTGTGTTGCAGGCGCAGATTGTGTTGTCTGGGGCTTGTTATCTGCATTACGCTCTTCAAGCTTTTTTTGCCTTGCAGGTTTTAAAACAAAAAAGTCGAGTAGCAGGATTGCTAAAATAATTGGAACACCGATTACAACGGTTTTATTCTTTTTGTAGTATTCCTTGAATTCCTGTTTGGTCATCCTCTTTAATTCCTTGCTATAGGTTTACGACTTGAAAAATGTTGTCAAAGTCAGTTTGAGCGACATATTACCTGCAGAATCGCTCAGTGGCGGAATAATTTCGATCTGTGAAATTTTGACCAGTCGCCCCAGTGAATTTTCCATTTCCCAGAGGAATTGTTTAACCTTGTTATAAGGGCCTCTTACTCTTAAATCAAAATTGAATTCCAGATAAGCTGAACCAGCTCCGGCTGCAGGCTTAGGTGGCTGATATTCTGAGTTATGAATGTGAATGCTCAGCGCTTTTGCTTTTCTTTGAACCTGCTCAATAAAAACTGTATAGTTTGAGGCTTTTTCAAGAAGCTTTTCAAACTTGTCTTTTATTTCTTTCTTCCGTTCGCGCAGTTGTTCAGCGATGCTTGATACCTGTTTGCGCCTTTTGCCAAACTCAAGCTTAGCACTTGCTATTTTTTCTTCAAGTCCTGCCAGTTCAGCTTCTTTAGCTGTTATGTCCTGCTTTTGCTGAGTGTTAACATAACTGAGGAAATAGATTAGAGCTCCTATTGCTATCGCAATAAGACTATAGGTTACTACTCGTTCAATTATGGAGCGAAGTCTGGTTTTCACGTCAGCTCCTTTAAATTAATTTGGTTTATAAGACAAGTTCAGAGTGAATTTCTGTATAGAACCTTCATTCTGGGTTATATTGGTATTGTTTTTGAGAAAGGCATCGAATTTTCCGGTTTGATTCAGTCTTTTGGCAAATTCAAGTGCGTCGAAGATAGTTGCCGCTTCTCCGCTAATGGTATAATTGCCGGAAATTTGAGTAAAATTCTTGGGCGAAATATCATTTATTACCACTCGTTTTGGAACTGCGGATTCAAGATTTGCAAGAAAATCAACCCAACTGGTACCTGGCGCATCAAGATTTTTGTTAATGAAGTTGATGCTGTTTTTAAGTGAATTTATTTCATTGACGGGGGGTTGAAGCTTACTGGTTTTGTCAACCATTGCTCTAAGCTCGTTTTCTTTGGTATCGACTTTGGTTTGAACGTCGCTAAGCTCTGATTTGTTTTTGATATACATAGACCCAACTGCTGAAATACTGGCGATAATTGTTAGAACAGCCAGTGCTATGCCCAGAGTATCTCTGGGAAGGCTTTTGTATTCATTTGGCAGTATGTCTATTTTAAATTTCATCCGCTTATTCCCTTAAAAAACAACCGCAGGCAGCTGCCAGAGAGTTCTTTTCAGTGGCGTCAACCGGGCTTCCATTAACATGTAATTCGTAAATTTCTGAGATACACTTAACTTTAGTATTCAAATTCGTTGAAAGTGCAACAGATATATTTTCAAAATTTGCTCCACCACCCGAAATTATTATTTCATGGATGCTGAACTCACGAAATTTTGTCAGGTAACTTTCGATTGCTCCGAAAATTTCCCGAGTCAGACTGGCAAACGTGTTTTTTATTACAGTGAAGTTATAAAGTCCGTCTTGTTCAGGTGATGGTTCTGGTAAAAAGAATATTTCATTACGCTTAAACTGATCAGCTTCTGTTTCGGGAACGTGAAAATGCTTGCTGATTTGTTTGGTAAAGTCATAAGCACCTATCGGGCGGTTTTGCAGTGCTCTTAGCTGCCCATCATAAAAAACGCCTATAGAGGTTGATTCGTGACCAAGATGAACCAGACAGATGTTTTTGCCCTTGTTTTCATGGCTGCTGATATATTCTTCTGCAAGGTTGGCGACATTTAAAAAGTTTATATCCATGGAGTTAGGATTAAGACCTGATTGTTGAATCAGCCCGCCAGCTTCGAGAAGATTGCTTTTTATAACGGCAAGCGCCAATATGATTTCGTCTTCTTCCCAGCTTCCGATTGTCTCGCTTATCAGATGCCAGTTTTCGATTGGCAGTGGCATAATGGGCTCAAAATCTTCCTTAACGACTTCTTCCGTTTCCTTTTTTGAGTAACGTGGTGGAGTTACGATCAAGTCCATCAAGACGGCGTGGTCTGGCAACAACACCATGCAGTTTTCATAAGGAAGCTTGGCCTCTTTTATTAATGAAGCAGCTGCTGTTTTTACCGGTTCCGGATCCATTATAGGGTATTCAATAAAAGTTGAAGCTACAAAATCTTTGGGCGTATCGGTAGACAGGCATTTTTCCAAGCGGATTTCTCCGGAACTGGCTTTTTGTAATGTCATTAAACGCATTTCATAGGTTCCCATTTCAAGAACCGTTTTTAATTTAGACTTTGCCATTTTTAACTTCCCATATTAATCATGATGTATTCTTCAACCGGCACCTCGCCTGCCAGAACCTTAGTTCGGCAACATTCCGAAAGGGTTTTAACATTTTTTGTTCTTAAGTGCTGTATTAGTTCAGTAATTGGTCGGCGCTGACCGATCAATTCTTTTAGATCCTGGTCGATTTCGATAACTTCGTAAAGGCCTGTTCTGTCACGGAAACCACTGTTATTACATTTTTTACAACCCATACCACGATACAGCTTGGTGTCTTTTAGAACATCCATTTCTATACCAAGTGATGCAGCAACATAAGGGGTTGGTTCTATTTCGGTTTTGCAATAGGGGCATATTTTTCTGACCAGGCGTTGTCCAATTAACATACATAGGGCTGATGCATAAAGGTAGGGGTCAATGCCCAGGTTTTCCAGTCTGCTTATGGTTTCGATTGCAGTGTTGGCATGAATTGTCGAAAAAACCATATGACCGGTGAGAGCAGCTTTAACTGTAATTTCTGCAGTTTCGTAATCACGAATTTCACCAACCAGTATAATGTCGGGGTCAAGACGTAAGATTGCTCTAAGACCTCTGGCAAAGGTAAGTGATCTCATTGGATCATTTTTATTTTCGTGAACCTGCATCTGGTGGACGCCGGGAATTTTAAATTCAACCGGATCTTCAACCGTGATAACTTTTTTCTGGCGACTGTTTACCAAAGACAGCGCTGAGTAAAGAGTGGTTGTTTTACCTGAACCCGTAGGGCCGGCAAGAAGGCACAGACCCCATGGCCTTCCAATATTATATTCGAAAAGACGCATGTCTTCTTCTTCAAAGCCGAGAGATCTTAAATCAAGATTAACCCTGCCGGAGTCGAGAATACGAATTGTACAGTTCTGACCATAAATGGATGGCAAAATTGCAACACGAAACTCTATTTGATGGTTCTTTATTCTGAGTTTGAAGCTGCCATCCTGGGGCATGAATCTTTCGGTAATGTCAAGGTTGGACATAATTTTGATGCGCGAAATAATTGCCTGGTGCGCCGCACGCTCAATTGGCATTATGTCATAAAGTATGCCGTCGATTCTGTATCTTACCTGGATAATTTTTTCGAAAGCTTCA